>JBOFWM010000011.1:0-78164 GCA_051653625.1 Lachnospiraceae bacterium | reverse complement strand
GGTAATACACTTGGTTCTTTTTCTGTTTCATCAAAGTTTGGTATAAAATCTACTACATCTTTATCTAAATCTGATAAAAGTGCATTTTGAGTCACTTTTTGAAGTCTTGCTTCTGTATAACGCATTGCAGCAGCGCCATCTCCTTCAATATTCCCAAAATTCCCATGTCCATCCACTAAAGGAAGTCCTTTTTTAAAACCTTGCCCCATCACAACAAGTGCATCATAAATAGAACTATCACCATGCGGATGATACTTACCCATTGTATCACCAACAATACGTGCACATTTCCTATAAGGTCTATCGTATCGTATTCCTAACTCATACATGTCATACAAGGTGCGTCGTTGAACTGGTTTAAGACCATCTCGAACATCTGGAAGTGCTCTTGCAACAATAACACTCATTGCATAATCAATATAAGATTGTTGCATTATTTCAGAATATTCGGTTTTTATAATATTTTCGTTAATACTCATGACTTAACTCCTTTAAATTACACCTTTTATATATCTAATTGTGCATCTGTTGCATGTTTATAAATAAACGATTTTCTTGGTGGAACTTCTGAACCCATTAACATTTCTGTAACTTGAGATGCATATCTTGCGTCTTCAATTTCCACTAATTTTAATTTTCTTGTTTCTGGATTTAATGTGGTATCCCATAATTGGTCTGCATCCATTTCTCCGAGCCCTTTATAGCGTTGTAAAGTAAACGATGCTTTTGTTTTTTTGCGATATTTTTCCAAAGCTTTATCATCATATAGATATTCTTCTTTCCCTTTACTTGGCATTGCTTTATAAAGAGGTGGCATCGCTAAATAAACATGTCCTTCAAAAATAAGTTCCGGCATAAAACGATAAAATAAAGTGAGAAGTAAAGTGGAAATATGTGCTCCATCGACATCTGCATCAGCCATTATAATAATTTTATTATAACGAAGTTTTGAAATATCAAAGTCATTTCCATAACCTTCTGAAAACCCACATCCAAATGCATTTATCATTGTTTTTATTTCAGCATTTGCTAACACTTTATCAATCGTCGCTTTCTCTACATTTAAAATCTTTCCACGAATTGGTAAAATTGCTTGGAATGCACGATTTCTTGCTGTCTTTGCACTTCCACCAGCCGAATCACCTTCTACAATAAATATTTCACAAGCGCTTGCGTCTTTTGATTCACAATTTGCTAATTTACCATTTGAGTCAAAAGAAAATTTTTGCTTCACAAGCATGTTTGTTTTTGCTTTTTCTTCTGATTTTCTTATTTTAGCTGATTTTTCTGCGCAACTTATAATATTTTTTAAAGTTTCTAAATTACGATCAAAATATCTTGTAACTTCTTCTCCTGTAATTTTACTGACAACTTTACTTGCATCTTGATTGTCTAATTTTGTTTTTGTTTGACCTTCAAATCTTGGATCAGGATGCTTGATTGAAACGATTGCAGTCATTCCATTTCGTACATCTGCACCTGTAAAATTACTATCTTTTTCTTTTAATATATTTAATTCTCTAGCATATGTATTTATAATATTCGTAAATATAGATTTAAATCCTGTAAGATGAGTTCCACCTTCTGAATTATATATATTATTACAGAAACCAAAAATTGTTTCATGAAATTCATTTACATACTGAAATGCTACTTCAACTGAAATACCTTCACATTCCCCCTGAAATGAAATCACATCACTAACTGTATCTTTTGATTTATTTAAATCATTTACAAACCCAATAAGCCCTTCTGGCTCATGATATGTAATTTCTTCCACTTCTTCTTTTCGCAAATCCTTAAAATATATGGTTAAGTTTGGATTCAAATATGCGGTTTCATGAAGTCGACTTTTTACTTCATCCTCTTTAAACCTTGTACGATCAAAAATCGTATCGTCTGGCAGAAAATTTATTGTAGTTCCTGTATCCTTCGTTTTTCCGATAATTGGAAGCAATCCATCAATCAAATCGATAACAGGTGTTCCACGCTCATATTTATCTTCATATATTTTCCCATTTTTCTTTACAACAACATGTAATCTTGTAGAAAGTGCATTTACAACAGATGAGCCTACCCCATGTAATCCGCCACTTGTTTTATAAGACGAATCATCAAACTTACCACCTGCATGCAATGTTGTAAACACAAGGCGTTCTGCACTCATTCCTTTTTCATGCATTTCTACAGGGATTCCTCTTCCGTTGTCTGAAATAGTAGCTGACCCATCTTTTTCAAGTGTTACATAAATAGAATCACAAAATCCAGCAAGATGTTCATCTACACTATTATCAACGATTTCATATATTAAATGATTTAATCCTTTTGTTGAAACACTTCCAATATACATACCAGGACGTTTTCTAACGGCTTCTAATCCCTCAAGTACAGTAATATTAGAAGCATTATATGACGTATTTGCCATGAAACTTCTCCTTTTAAATCTTAATTATGTGTAACAATGAGAAAAACACTAGCGGAAATACCTTAGTGTTTTTTATCACTACTTATCTTTTAAATTTTTAGTACATGCAATTGCTAATGAACCTGGTCCTATATGACATGCAATGCTTAATGAAAGTGGTGCAATAACAATATCTTGTCCCGGATAAAGTTCTAAAAGCTCTTCTTTTAAAGAAAGTGCAGCTGACTCATTTTTTGAATGTGCAATTTGTATACTAATATTAGAGGTATCATAGCCGCCAAAACGAGTTTCAATATCATTTTTTATAGCATTAATCATTAAATTTTTCCCTTGCGAACTTGTACGAGCTTTTGCAAATGCATCTAACTTTTCACCTTGTATTGTCAATACTGGTTTTAATTTTAAAATTGTACCAAGTGCGGCTGCAGCTGGTGTAATTCTTCCACCCTTTTTTAAATAATAAAGAGTATCTAACATAATATAAATACTAGAATTAAATTTATCTTCTTCTAGTATGTTCTTTATTTCTTCACCCGTGTATCCTTTTTCACGAAGCGAAATTGCATCTATTACAGATTTATATTGTGTTACGCTCACGCGTTGATTATCTACAACAAAAACTTTGTTATTAAAAGCTTTAGAAAGCATAAATGCAGTTTCACAAGAACCACTAAGACCACTCGACATTGGTATGTGCACAATCTCATCATATTCTTTTAATAGTTCTTTCCAAGCATTAACTACAGATTCTGGACTTGGTTGAGATGTACTAATATTATCATTTCCCTCTAGTCTTTCATAAAACTCACTTTGCGTCAACGTAATATCTTCAAAAAATGTCTCTTCATTTATCATAAACGGCATTGGTAGAACATTTATTCCCAATTCATTTGCCATTGCTTGTGTTATTCCACTGTTACTATCTGTCATTATAGCAATTTTTTTACTCATAAATTGCTCCTTCCTAAACTAAAAATCTAGTTACTATGTTACAATTAGATGGTACGAAAGTCAACCACATTTGGATATGCAGTCTTTAAGTCTATCATTAATTTCGAAACATCTACCCCCTTATAGTTCCCTTCTATAAGCTCATGTGCTAATCTATTTGTCTCTAATAAAACATTAGAATCATCATAAATATTACCAATTGAAAAATTTAACTCTCCACTTTGTTTTATCCCAAATAAATCGCCTGGTCCACGAAGCTTTAAGTCTTCATTCGCAAGATAAAATCCATCATTTGAAGTTTCTAATAATTTTAATCTCTTATTTGTATTTGGACCATCTTTTCCGTTCACAAAAATACAATAAGATTGTGCCTCACCGCGTCCAACTCTTCCACGCAATTGATGAAGTGTAGCAAGTCCAAATCGTTCTGCATTTTCTACCATCATAACCGTTGCATTCGGCACATTAATTCCTACTTCAATTACAGTAGTTGAAACAAGAATTTGTATTTCATTTTTACTAAAAGCTTCCATAATTTCATTTTTTAAAGATGGTTTCATTTTTCCATGTAAATAAGCAATTTTAATGGAATCTGGAAAGACATCTTTTAATGTATCGGAGTATTCTATTACATTTTCTACATTATCAAGTTCTCCTGGTTCAACCATTGGACAAATAACATATGCTTGATGACCACACTCAAGTTCTGATGTAATAAACTCATAAGCTTTCTTGCGAAAACTTCGATTTACAACACAGTTTTTTATTGGTAGTCGTCCAATAGGCATTTCTTGTATAGTAGAAATAAATAAATCGCCAAATAATACAATAGATAACGTTCTAGGAATTGGTGTCGCACTCATAACAAGTAGATGAACATTAAATCCTTTATTGGCCAAAGTCTCACGTTGTCTTACCCCAAAACGATGTTGTTCGTCAGTAATAACAAGCGAAAGATTTTGATAAGAAACAGCTTCTTGTATTAAAGCATGTGTTCCAATGATAATATTAGCAGTTCCCTCTTTTATAGAATCATATGCTATCTTTTTTTCTTTTTTTGTCATGGAACCTACCAATAAAATAGGAGCTATATCCAATTTATATTTTTCATTGTGTTCTACAAGTGTTTCAAAATGTTGTTTTGCCAGAACCTCCGTAGGTGCCATTAATGCTGCTTGTCGATTGTTTTTTGCAGCATAGAGTAATGCAAAAAAAGCAAGAATTGTTTTTCCGCTTCCTACATCCCCTTGAATAAGACGATTCATGGCAATATCTTTTTTTAAATCCTCTTTTATTTCATTCCATACATCAATTTGTGCATTGGTTAAAGTATAAGGCAATTGATTGATATAATATTCTATATCACATTCTTTTAAAGGTGGTAAAAATGGAATCGAAATAGATTCTTTCTTTCGTGTAACTATTGCTAATGAAAAAGATAAGAATTCTTCGAAAACCAATCGTTTTCGTGCTTCTAATACTTCTTTTTTTGAAGATGGAAAATGAAGCGCGTAGAATGCTTCTTTTCGTGAAATAAGCTGATATTTTGTTATAAGAAATGAAGGTAATGTTTCTTCGATCGTAATAGAGGTAAGAATTTGAGATACTGCTTTTTTAATAATGTTACTTGTCAGACCTTTTGTAAGGCTATATATAGGTTGCATTGAATGCAAAAGTTCTTCATAAGATTCTATTGTGAAAATCGTTGGTTGTTCTAAGGAATAATTTGAGCCTTTTACAACAATACTTCCTCTTACAATAATATTTTTACCAGGTTTAAGTACAGACCTTAAATATGGCATATTAAAAAAAACAATTTCTAGTTTTTTTTCATTTTTTTCTAAAGATAAACAAAAACTAGAAATTGTTAAATTTCTCACTTTTTTTGTTGTAATAGGAGTATTTGGAATCTTTATTAAATAAGATTCCACTTCACCACAAAGTAAGTCATCAATATTTTTAGGATCGGAAAATGTTTGATATCCAGTAGGCACATGAAACAAAACATCACCACAATTAAATAAATTTAATTTATGAAATAATGGTAATGTTTTGGGTCCAATGCCTTTTAGTCTTGAAATTGTATCACAAAGGTTTAATTCTGTTTTCATACGATTTATCACTATTCTACAGAAACAATATAATAGTAAATTGGTTGTCCACCATATTGAAGTTCTATATCACAATTCGGATATTCTTTTTCAAGAATATTTACTAAAATATTTGCTTCCTCTTCTTTAATCTCTTCTCCATAATAGATACTAATTAATTCTATTTCATCAGTCATCATTTTAGAAATCATATTAACGGTACAATTAAGTAATTCAGAATCGACCGCTAAAATACCATGATCTCCTATTCCCATAAAATCATCTTGTGTAATTACCTGTTGATCAATTGTAGTATCACGTACGGCATAAGTAACTTGCCCAGTCTTTATTTTTTTAATTTCCTCTAACATCATTTCTTCATTTTCTTTTGCAGGTAATTCGGGAACAAAATTAATAATTGCTGTAATACCTTGTGTAACAGTTTGCGTAGGAATCACAATAATTTTTTTATCTTCCACCAATGTACTTGCTTGATTTGCTGCTAAAATAATATTTTTATTATTAGGAAGGACAAAAATAGTATCTGCAGAAATTTTATCAATAGCACTGATAATATCTTCTGTGCTTGGATTCATAGTTTGTCCACCTGAAATAATTCTATCTGCACCAAGTCCAGTAAATATTTCTTCTAAACCACTCCCACTTGCAATTGCAACAAAACCAAATGGTTTTCTTACAGTAGATTGTTTAAATAATTTTTCTTCATGCTCTAATCGCATATTATCAATTTTTAAATTTGATAATTGTCCATATTTTAAAGCACGTTGAATCGCCATTCCTGGATCATTTGTATGAACATGAACTTTTACAAGCTCATCATCTGCAACGACTACAATGGAATCGCCAATTGTTTCTAAATATTTTTTAAATTCCATTTCTTTTTTTGTACTAAAATCACGATTCAAAAGAATGATAAATTCTGTGCAATATCCAAAAACAATCTCTTCTAACTCCATTGTATCAATAGATAATTTTGGACTACTAACAGTAAACTTTTCTATGGTTAAATCTAATTCTTTCCCTTGGAAAATATCATAAGCACCTTTTAAAATCTCTAGAAGACCTTGTCCACCCGAATCAACAACACCGGCTTCTTTTAATACTGGAAGCATTTCAGGAGTTTGACTTAAAACATATTCCGCATGTTTAATCACTTCTCCTATAAAAACCGACATATCTTCCTCACCATTTTCAATTAACTCTTTCGCCTTTATAGCGGCACCTTTTGCTACAGTAAGTATTGTTCCCTCTTTTGGTTTCATAACTGCTTTATATGCTGTATCTGATGCTTTTTCAATTGCATATGCTAATGTCTCAATATCTATTTTTTCATTATTTTTTGCTACATTGCAAAAACCACGAAATAATTGCGACAAAATAACGCCGGAATTTCCTCTTGCTCCTCTTAAAGAGCCCGATGATATTGCCTTTAAAAGTTCTGGCATATCTGGATTCTCTAATTTATATATTTCATTGGCTGCCGCCATAATTGTCATTGACATATTTGTTCCAGTATCTCCATCTGGAACTGGAAACACATTCAATTCATTGATCCATTCTTTTTTTGCGTCTAAATTTTGGGCACCTGCTAAGAACATATTTGCAAGCATCTTAGCATCTATTGTATTTAAAGCCACGTTTTTCTCCTCCTTAATCGATTACTCGTACACCATCTATAAAAATATTAATCTTTTCTATTTCTAATCCTGTAAATTCTTCTACTTTATATTTTACGTTACTAATTAAATTATCAGAAACAGCTAATAAATTTACGCCATACGAAACGATTAAATGAAAATCAATAATTAATTTATTATGATTAAATGAAATTCCAATTCCTCTAGTAACATTATCCATTTTAAGAATGCGTACAATTCCACCCTTCATACTAATTCCTGCCATGCCAACAATTCCAGAGCATTCTACCGCTACACTACCAGCATATTTTGCAATAACTTCTTTATCAATAACAATATTTCCTAAATGTGTGTTTATAGAAGTTCCTCTCATCTATGGTACCTCCTTTATATTTATTAATTTAATAGGCATATTATAACGTTATTATATGGAAAAAGAAATAGAAAAAACAAAAAAATTAAATATTTCCTAGAAATTATTTAATTTTCACTTGCAATTCCATGCTATCTCTGATATTATACTAATGTTGTGAAGAAAAACGACTAATTTTAAATTTAGGAGGTGTTAACATGGCAAAGTGCGATATTTGTGATAAAGGCGTACATTTTGGTAATAACGTTAGCCATTCTCATAGAAGATCAAATCATATTTGGAAATCAAACGTTAAAAGCGTTAAATGTAAAGTAAACGGAGCAGCAAGAAAACTTCATGTATGTACAAGTTGTTTACGTTCTGGTAAAGTTGAAAGAGCATAACTTAATGAGAAAAAATGGAACTGTCAATAGACAGTTCTTTTTTTGCGTTTTTATTTACAACAATATAAATTATATCCAAGAATCAATAATACAAATATTACTACTATTCCCCAAAACATGTTAGATATAAATAACATAATTAACATTCCTATTGCAATCCAAAATAAAATAAAACCTATCATTTTACGCATATGATATTACATCTCCTCTTTCTTAATATCATATGCAAAAACAATAGGTTTATCTCTTATTCTTTTGGAAATGCAATATCTTTTGCATCCTCTTCTTTTATATCGATATCTTTACTTTCTGTAAAACGATCTATAACATCTGGAATTAAATCTAAAATTTTCGTTATACTATCTTGATTTTTAATATTTACAAGTCTTGTATGTCCATCTTTAATAACTAATACGGCACTAGGTGTCATCTTTCCAGTTGCACCACCACCGCCACCATTTTTTTTATCTGCTGAAGTTGCACCAGCTCCAAGTCCAAAAGTAACATCCACTAAAGGTAAAATAATTGTATCTCCAATTTGAGTCGCCTCACCAACTACAGTTTTTGCGCTCAAAACATTATTAACCCCCTTTAATAAGGATTCCATTACAGAAGTAAAGTTATTCTCCGCCATATTCTCGTTCCTTTCTTATGAAATAATTCACAAAATATTCTACATTATTCTATCATAATAACTTTTTATTGTCTAATCATTCAAAACTCATTTTTTAATTCATATAATAATTTTTTTATGTTTTTATCAAAATAAAGAGCGATAAAATGCTTAACTATTACAAATACCCGTACTTTTCCTTTTGCAAAACCTTCCATTTCAAAAACATCTTTTGAAAAATCAGGTGTAATAATGATATGATCATATATCCAAGGATAACACATTCCATAGATTGATAAAATACCTCCCACAATATCTGGTTCTTTACTTCCAACTAAAATTTGAACCTTCCATTTTCTAGGTAAATAAGATTTTAAAATTTTTACCAAACGATTCTTACACTGCAAAAAAGCTTTTACAACATGTGGTTTTTTCGTATAATCCAAAAAATAAACAATTCCTTCTTTAATAGAAGTAAATTTCTTTAATATAGACTTTATAATAATTACTATATCCAAAATAAATTTTTTTATGTTTGACTTTTCTTTCTTTTCCCTTTTTTTATCTTCCTTAATTTCAGCTTTTAAATCCTGTTCTACTATTTTTTGTGCTTGAATCGACTCATTTTTTATTTCTTTTTGTTTTTGAGTACTTTTTTCTGAATGTTTTTTTCTTCTAACTTTTTTTATTTTTTTCTCTTTCTTTTCTTTTTGCGAATTATGAATTGGTATGCCAAAAAGATAAATTTTATAGGAAAATAATGTATCATACGAAAAAACCATTGAAAGAATCGGGAATAGAATGTGTACTCTTCCTTTTAATAAAAATTCATTCATTTTATGAAATGTTATTTTGTAACAGATTGGAATAAATAAAAGTACACCAATAACAACACACAAAACAACAAGTGAAATAAGAAAAAAACAAAATATAAAATTTAATATTTGCAGTAAAACTGTCAGCATACTTTCCCCTATATTTCTTTATAAATTGGCTAAAATATATTCTTTAATATTTGCAGTATTCGTTTTTTCTACTACTTCTTGCGTAATTTTCACAATTAAATCAAGTGCTTCTTCATAGGATGATGCTATTCCTACTACTAAAGAAATTTCACGATAAAGTATTTTTTGCTTTAAAAATGCACAGTGCATACATTCTAATTGATTTGTTTCATTTGAAAGAGAAATCACATAAATTTGCAGTTGGCCAATATTATGCTTTAATTTATGCATTACTTTTCTTTTATTTATTACTAAATCACCTACATATAGATTAGAATAAAACTTCATAAATCAAATCACCTCTCTAATTTTTAATAGTATAAAACATCTAATACTAGAAAGCAATAGATAATACTACTAGTAACTTACACCAAAATATGCATCAAATAATCGTTTTGCAATAGGAACTGCATAATCTCCACCAGATCCAATTCCCTCTACAATAATAGTTACTGCAATTTCTGGATCTTCCACTGGTGCAAATCCAGTAAACCATGCATGCGAATCTTCTTTTACATTATTATACTCTGCTGAACCAGTTTTTCCAGCTGCCGAATAAGACAATCCTTTTAATTTAGTTCCCGTTCCATTTTCTACAACACTTTCCATTAAAGAAGTTAATATTTCAGCCTCTGAATTACTCATAAATACTTTATAAGTTTCAGCACGAAACGTTTGCAAACTACTTCCTGTTGCCGATTTTACATAATCTATGATTTGTGGTTTCATTGCAACTCCACCATTACCAATAGAAGCCGTAATCATATTTAAAAGCAATGGTGTAATTTGTGCGTTGCCTTGCCCAATAGACAATTGAATGAGATCATCCTCAGTTGTTGCTTCATCTACAACAATGTTGCTTGTCGAGTAATTAAATTTCGTAGGCAACGCTTGATTAAATCCCAAAGAATCTAATGTTGCTTGATATGCAGTTTTATTAAAACTAACTCCCATATTAGCAAATGAAGTATTGCAAGATTTTGCAAATGACTTCATTAACGAAACCGCCCCATGACTTGTTCCATGATAACATCTAATACGGCTATTTCCAATTGAAAATGTACTATTACATTGATATGAATATGAATCATACGTGTTAGGATTCTCACGAATATATTCCAATGCTGTTACAATTTTAAATGTTGAACCTGGTGGATACAACCCTTGTGTCGTACGATTTAATAAAGTTCCATTTATATGATCTTCTACATAAGTATCCCAGTCTTCTACAATCGTATTTGGATCAAAATCAGGTTTTGAAACCATTGCTAATATTTTACCTGTTTTTACTTCTGTAACAATAATGGCTCCTTTTGAAACACCTAGTGCATTCGATGCTACCTTTTGTAAATTACTATTTAATGTTGTATAAACATTATTACCTGGATTTTTTGTATTTTGCACTTCATTTGCAATTTTTTCACTTATTGAAACATTAGAATTAATCAAAAAATAATTAGCAATGTCTTCAACACCAGTTTTGCCTTTTGTTGAATATCCTACAACATGAGAGAACAGATTATCAAAGGGATATTCTCTTCGTTCATTTCCTTCTTCATCTATAATACTTTGTGCAAGTATTTCTCCATCTGATGAATAAATACTTCCTCTTATATTTTGACTTAATAATATTTGTTGCCGTTTATTATAACTATTATTAATCAATATTGTTTCATTTTTGTATACATATGTTATTAAATATCCAATCATCGCTAAGAAAAGAAGAAGAAAAGAATATGTAATCAATACAATTTCTTTATTTTTTCTTTTTTTCTCTATTTTTTTCCGTTTCATCTATTTCGTAACTCCCTTCATAATCCCTTTCATTCTCTTCCAACATCGAAAGACCTTGAATAATAGCAAACATTATTAAAGTTGTTAATACACTACTTCCACCATAACTTACGAGCGGAAGTGTAACGCCTGTCAACGGAATAAATTTTATTCCTCCACCAATTGTTAAAAAAATTTGAAATATATACATCACTGATATTCCTACTGCAATCAATTGATAAAAAGAATCTCTAATTCCCAATGCAATTTTCATAAAAGAAACAAAACAACTTAAACAAATCAGAATAAGGGATATCGAAAATAAAACACCAAATTCTTCTGCTATTGCCGAAAAAATAAAATCAAGCTCTACATAAGGAATATCTGCGGGTGTACCATTCATTATTCCCCTACCAAACCAACTTCCACCAACAATTGCAAATAAAGATTGTGCAATTTGATAGCCCGAATTATCAATACTTGAAAAAGGATCTAAAAACGCTTGAACACGCACTCGAATATGAGAAAATAAATAATAGGAAGCAACACAAGCAACTACTCCAGAAATAATTCCTCCTATTAGATATAAATAATTTTTTGTTGCAACTAATAACATAAAAAGATATCCCACAAAAAATATAAGTGCACTTCCTAAATCTCTTGATACAACTAAAATAAGAATATGCGCAGCTGCTATTATACTTGTTACAACAACATTTTTGAAACTTCTATCCTTGTACAACATTGCTGCTACAAAAAACACAAATATAATTTTTACAAATTCAGAAGGTTGAACTGTAATCCCCAAAACTGTATACGATATTTTCGAGCCAAGCGTAACCTTACCTAGAATCAAAACCGTTAAAATTGCCCCTAAACCAATCAACATATAAACCCATTTAAGACTGCGTAAAAACTTCATACGATGAATAAAAAATGGAATTAGTAAACAAACCACCAACGATCCTACAACAATAACAAATTGTTTTATCGCTAATGCAAAATTCAATCTACATAAAATCATAAATCCTATACTTAAAAGCATGCACATATTATTAACAATTAAACGATTGCTCTTTGGATAAATCATCTGAAATAAAACAATAGTTGCAAAAATTGCAATTTGTAAAAAAGCATAAAAGAATAAATAATCAATATTTCCTGTTTGCAAACAGAGAGATAAGTAAACAAGAAATTGTACTAAAAATATATAACTATATTGTCTAATAAAACAAAAAGTATTCTCATCCTCAATTTTCTTTGAAATTGCCAAAAAACTATCCAAGGTATATAGGGCCATAAATAATACAATAAGGTATTTTGAAATTTCTATAATGTATAATTGCATAGTTTATATTGCTCCTTTTTTAAAGTGTCCCGTCGTAAATTTAAATTCTTTAAAGGATGCTTTCTCAACGTTTAGTGCATGGTAAAAATCATACAATCGCTCCTTTGTTTCTTGTTCTGATTCAACCGTAAAATCTAAACGCAAACCACATCCGTTCATTTTTTTTATGGTATTTATATAGTGATGTAAAGATAATGGAACGGAATTATAAATTATGTTATAACAATTTATACAATCCGCAATAAATGGAAAAGAAACCTGATATCGATCAATTAAATATCCATTCAAGCATTCTTCTTTCTTACAAGAATCTTTTGTCTTATAAATGCAATTCGCCGTCACCATCATTTTAACATGTCCATAAACTAAATATTCCATTTTAGAATTTGAAATATTTCCCCATTCTTTCGCATTGCATTCAATTGGTGCACAAAATCCGTCAGAATATTGATTCCAAAAATTTGATGTTAAATCATTCCAAATATATAAATTATGATTTAATATGACTTCTTTTTTATATTCTATTTTTCTTAAATAAGAATATGTTTCTAAAGACGAAACTAGAAGCCCCGCATAAGTTGATTGATTACTATATTTAATAAGTTCCACTATTTTATCATGATTATGCATTCTATGAATCATTGGTGTTTCGATGTAAATCTTTCCTTGGAACGTACGGATATGTTCTTTTAAAAATTGTTGACCAGATTTTGATAAAACAATACAACCATTAATATACAGACGATTCATCATCTTTTCATTTAATAGGCAAATTTTTAATTGTTCTATACTTGTTACCGATACAAATAATTGATTTGGTGAATGAATTTCATTTGTATTTTTTATCGACATCACTGGTTCAGTAATTGGAATTCTTTTATTAAGCGCTTTTATTTCCTCTAGTAACTTTTCGTACGCCTCTCTTCGAAGTGCATTTAATTCTTTAATCGGCAAAAAGATATTGTCTTCAACATAAAGATTCAAAGTATTAAATTGAATAATCATATTTCCAGTTTTATTCAATTGCTTTTTAATATCTTTTTGAGAAAGTGGTTTGTTTTTTGATTCTTCTACCATAGCCCCTTCCACCGACACCTCAATACTGTTAGAATTTAAATCCGTATAAGAAATGGTTAGTACTGATGGTTGATTTTTATACATATATACACTGCCTGTGACATCTAATTTGCGTTCCTTTGACAAATACTCTTCTTCTATCATCTTAAGTGCATCTTGACTTGCTACTTCATAACTTGGTTTATGTAAAGTAATCATATCTTTTGAATTATGTTTTTTAAAATATCCTGTTTGTAAGTCTGTTCGACTAAACATTGTACGAATAATTTCCAATTCTTTTTTGCTAACACAATGTTTTTTCTTTGGATTTTCATAATACAGGTCAATATATTTTCGATAAATTGATGTAATACAAGAAACATATTCTTTTCGCTTCATTCTTCCCTCAATTTTAAAAGAATCTATTCCAGCTTCAATTAAATCACCTATATATTCTACTGTACACATATCTTTTAGACTTAGAAGATATTCTTCTTGTTTTGTATTTGAAATATTTGTTTTATAAGGAAGACGACAGGCTTGTGCACATTTCCCACGATTCCCACTTCTTCCACCTAAAAAACTACTAAATAAACATTGCCCTGAATATGCATAACACATTGCACCATGAACAAAAGCTTCTAAATCAATTTCAACATGTTCTTTTATCTCTTTTATTTCTTTCAAACTCAATTCTCTAGCAGGAACAATACGATGTGCTCCTAATTCTTTCACAAACTTGGTTCCATAAGGACCTGTTAATGCCATTTGAGTTGAAACATGTATTTCTAATCCAGGGAACACTTCTTTTAAATAAGATATAAGAGAGATTTCTTGTACAATGACTGCATCTAATCCTGCATTATAAAAAGGCGTGATATGCGAAATTACGTGATGTATTTCCGATGTTTTTAACAAAGTATTTAATGTTAAATATATTTTCACTCCAAAATTATGTGCATAATAAATCGCTTCTATCACTTCTTCATCTGTAAAATTTTTCGCGAATGCTCTAGCTCCATACATACTACTTCCTAAATAAACAGCATCTGCACCTGCATTCACAGCAGCAATAAAACATTCATAATTTCCAGCCGGGGCTAAAAGTTCAACTTTTTTCATACTATATTTGACTCCTTATGTGAAAAAAGAGTTGCTAAGCAACTCTTTTAAGCTTCTAAGCGAATTAACTTTTTTTCCGCTTCTACTAATTCTTTCTGCAAATTCTTAACATTTTTTTCAATACTTTCTAATTTAATTTGCGTAGAAATAAGTTCATGTTTTAAATCGTACAATTCTTTTTCTTTTCCTTCTAATTCATCTTCTAAAATTGCTATTTGCTTTTTTGCTTTAAAATAATCATCCGCAATATTCAGATGCATTAGAACATTTTGCATATCCACAGGTTGTCTTTTAAAAGAATCCAATTTTGCATATTCTGCTAGTTTATTATTAATATAAGAAGCAACTTTTTGAAGATACTCCTCACTTTCATGTCCACATAATGTTAAAACTTTACCGCCAATAATTACTTCTGTATTTGTTTTAGACATCTTTTTCTCTCCATTTATCTAAACGATTTATTTTCTATCGTTAATTATTATATCATAGTACTACGTATTATCAAGCCCTAAATGATGATAGGCAAAATCTGTTACTTGTCTTCCACGAGGTGTACGATTAATAAATCCATTTTTTATTAAATACGGCTCATATACGTCTTCGATAGTATTTGCATCTTCACCTATGGCAGCAGCTAAGGTATCTAATCCTACCGGACCACCAGAAAACTTAGAAATCATGGTATTTAAAATATTACGATCAATATGATCTAATCCCATTTTGTCTACATCCAATAAGTTTAATGCAATATCTGCTATTTCTTTTGTTATGATTCCATTATATTTTACTTGTGCAAAATCTCGTACTCTTTTAAGCAGTCTATTAGCAAGTCTTGGTGTACCGCGACTTCTTTTTGCCAATTCAGTTGCACCTTCTTTTTCTATTTCAATATTTAATTTATTTGCTGAATGTAAAATAATTAGTGATAATTCTTCTACAGAATAAAATTCTAATCGATGAATTACTCCAAAACGATCTCTAAGCGGTGCTGTTAAAAGTCCAGCTCTTGTAGTTGCTCCTACCAAAGTAAATTTTGGCAAATCAAGACGAATCGACCTCGCACTAGAACCTTTTCCAATCATGATATCTATCACATAATCTTCCATTGCAGGATAAAGTACTTCTTCTACTTGACGATTCAAGCGATGAATTTCATCAATAAATAATAAATCACCTTCATTCAAATTATTTAGTATAGCTGCCATTTCACCAGGTTTTTCGATTGCTGGCCCACTAGTTACTTTAATATTTACTTGCATTTCATTTGCAATGATACTTGCTAATGTCGTTTTTCCTAATCCAGGTGGACCATATAATAAAACGTGATCTAACGATTCCTTTCTTTGTTTTGCAGCTTCTATATATATTTTCATGCTTTCTTTTGCTTTATTTTGTCCAATATATTCCCTTAAAAATTGTGGTCTAAGACTTCCTTCTAACACAATATCTTCTTGGGTAATATTTGTCTCAATTACTCGTTTCGTCATTTATTAGCCTTTCTAAAACATATATTTTAATGCTTGTTTTAATACACTTTCAATTGTAAGATTATCTAAAGATGGAATTTTATTAATAGCACTCATTGCTTCAGTACTAGAATACCCAAGACTAACTAGTGCTTCTAATGCTTCATTTTTTATCGCAACTTGCGAATCTGGCATTGCCATTGTACATTCTTTAGTTTCTCCATAAAATGCCTCTGCACTCACCTTATCTTTCAAATCAAGAATTATTCTCTGTGCTGTTTTCGTTCCTATTCCTGGAGCCTTTGAAATGGCTTTTACATCTTGTGCAAGAATTGATAAAATAAAGGAATTAGAATCCATAGTAGAAAGAATCGATAATCCAGCTTTTGGACCAACTCCATTTACAGTAATTAATTTTTTAAATAATTCTAAATCTTCTTTTGTTAAAAAACCATATAAAGAAAAACAATCTTCACGTACATAAGTGTATGTATGTATTTTAACCAACTCACCATGCGATGGCAAATAACCAATAATATTCGATGGAATTTTAATGTTATATCCAACTCCTGAAACATCTAATACAACGATATCTTCACTCACCTCTTCTACGGTTCCTTTTATGTATGCAATCATGTTTTCTGCCTTTCTCTTTTTAATAAATCACGATTTGATTCAAAGATTCAAATCGTTTTAAAACTGTAATTTGTAATTCTTCAATCAATTTTACATGATCTTGTATTTGTACACTATTATTATTATATTCGTATTCCGTACAATCTAAAAAAGTATATTTAGGTTGTATCGTATCATACAAACGAGTAGAATGTATCCCCGCCATATAACCATGATGTGGAATTTGAAGAAAGGATATGTTCTTCAATTTACTTGTAACTGTTTCATTTTGCAACATTGCATCTAACGTTGCTTCCGTCATGTCTCCTGTAAATAACATCTTAAATTCTTGATAAGATAGTAAAAAAACAAGTGAATTTCCATTGACATCAATCAACGTATCATTAAAACTACTAAGACAATCAAGTGTTAATGGGCCTAAATTAAGAGTATCTCCAACTAACATCGGAATAAATGTAATCTCATTTTTCTTCGTTTTTACAGCTTCAAACTCACGAAATAATATAGCGTTATTTAAAAAATCATATACCTCTTGATCAGATGGATTAAAAAATGCTTCTGTAAAAGGAGAATAGTATACCGTATCAATCTTAAGATCAGAATGCTCTATCACATATAAAAACGCGCCCACATGATCTATATGTGGATGTGTAAGAATCCATCCTGCAATCTCTAGCCCACTCTCTTTTACATAAGAAATAATTCTTTCTCCATCTTCTTCATAAAAACCACCATCAATTAAATATAATTTATTCTCATTAGTCTTAATTGCATAAGATGCTCCACCCCAAAAAGTTGGCCAAGGAAGCTGCTCAATTGTTGCTACAGTGCCATCTTCAAATTTTGAAGTATAAAAAGAAAGAATTGTATTATTCTCTGTAACTTCATGAATAATTTTTGTATGCTCTACCTTTTCTTCAACATCTGTTTTACTCTCCTTTGAAAACATATAAAAAATAAATACCAATGCAACTAATATTGGAATCATTAAAATTACACGCTTTTTTATTAGTATCATAAACATTCCTCCAATTCAATATTATTAGTATAAATTAAAATGGTAAAATTTTCCATATATTTATACAATTAAAAAGACCTACTAAAAGTAAGTCTTTCTAATTTATTTTTGGTTTATGTAATTAATTAAACCCTCAGAAGCAATAATTTTTTGCATGAATTCCGGAAATGCTTGACCTTGGAAAGTTTCATTTGTTGTAATATTTGTAATGATACCACTGTCAAAATCTACTTCTACTTGGTCCCCTGCCTTAATAGATCTAGCAGCCTCAACGCACTCTATAATTGGCAATCCAATATTAATAGAATTACGATAGAAAATTCTTGCAAATGTTTCTGCTATAACACAACTTACTCCAGCCGCTTTTATAGCAATCGGTGCATGTTCTCTTGAAGAACCACAACCAAAATTTTTATTGGCAACAATAATATCACCAGTTTTAACATTTTTAATAAAATCCTTATCAATATCTTCCATACAATGTGTTGCTAATTCTTCTGGATTAGAAGAATTCAAATATCTTGCTGGTATAATAACATCTGTATCTACATTATCACCATATTTAAAAACACTACCTACTGCTTTTTTCATGTTCTATTCAATCCTTTCTTAACTTTAAATTCAATATATTATAATTCACATGGACAACTAATTTTACCTGTAATTGCACTTGCAGCAGCAACTGCTGGACTTGCAAGATAAATTTCAGAAGTAACATCCCCCATACGACCAACAAAATTTCTATTGGTTGTAGAAATACATTTTTCGTTTTGTGCTAAAATTCCCATATATCCACCAAGACACGGACCACAAGTTGGTGTACTTACAATGGCACCTGCTTCAATAAAAATTTTAAGCAATCCTTCTTCCATCGCTTGCAAATAAATTTTTTGTGTTGCAGGAATAATAATGCAACGAAGGCCTTTTTTTACTTTTTGTCCTTTTAAAACACTTGCAGCTACTCTTAAGTCATCTAATCTTCCATTCGTACAAGAACCAATTACTACTTGATCCATAAAAATATCTTCTTTGATTTCATCAATTGTTTTTGTATTTTCAGGCAAATGTGGAAATGCAATAGTTGGTCTAAGTGTGCTTAAATCAATTATATATTCTTGCTCATATTCTGCATCTTCATCTGCTGTATAAATCATATAGTCTCGAGTAGAATGTTCTTTCATATACGAAATTGCCAAATCATCTACAGGGAAAATTCCATTTTTACCACCAGCTTCAATTGCCATATTTGCTATGGTAAAACGATCATCCATCGTAAGATTTTTAATACCTTCTCCTACAAACTCCATAGATTTATAAAGCGCTCCATCTACACCAATCATTCCAATAATATGTAATATTACATCTTTTCCACTAACCCATTTCGAAGGTTTTCCGATTAAAGTAAATTTAATTGCACTCGGTACTTTAAACCAAGCTTTTCCTGTTGCCATTCCTGCAGCCATATCTGTACTTCCAACACCTGTCGAAAATGCACCTAACGCACCATATGTACAAGTATGAGAATCCGCCCCAATAATAACATCTCCTGCTACAGTTAAACCTTTTTCAGGAAGTAGTGCATGTTCAATTCCCATTTCTCCAACTTCAAAATAATTTGTTATATCATGTTTTGCAGCAAATTCACGTACGCATTTACAATGCTCTGCTGATTTTATATCTTTATTTGGTACAAAATGATCTGGAACTAGTGCAATTTTATCTTTATGAAATACGCCATTCACATTCATTTTTTCCATTTCATGAATTGCAACTGGACTTGTAATATCATTTCCTAAAACTAAATCTAAATCTGCTTCAATCAATTGTCCAACACTTACACTTTCAAGACCTGCATGTGCTGCCAATATTTTTTGTGTCATTGTCATTCCCATTTTATTTCCATCTCCTTACATCTGAATTTCTTACTGTTAGTATAGCATTTTTTTAAATATAATTACAATACATGTTTCTTATATTTACCATAACTATCTGTTATGGTACAATAGAAAGAAAAAAGGAGAAAATAATACGTGGAACATAATTTGAATTTATATTATATTTTTTATACAGTAGCTACATGTCAAAATATTTCTGCTGCTGCAAAAGAATTATATATTAGTCAACCTGCAATTTCTAAAGCAATTTCTAAATTAGAACAAAATTTGAATATTGTATTATTTATTCGTAACTCTAGAGGTGTATCTTTAACAGAAGAAGGCGCCTGCCTATATGAACAATTAACACAAGCTTTTCAATGCATTAAAAATGGAGAGGATCGTATCAAGAAAATGAATGAACTTGGTGTTGGTCATATTACAATTGGTGTTAGTACTACCTTATGCAAATATGTTTTGTTGCCTTATTTGAAAAAATTCATACAAAATAATCCTCATGTAAAAATCGAAGTAATTTGCCAATCTTCTTCTAAAACTTTAATGGATATTGATCAAGGAACGCTAGATATTGGATTAGTTGGATTAGTTGCATTACCAGAAAAGAAAAAAGGAATTGTTTTTACCTCTATCGCCAAAATACAAGATACTTTTGTCACAACGAACAATTATTTGAATTATTTGAAAATAAGAGATGGATTATCTAAAAAAAGCATTTTAAATAATGCAACCTTTATTATGCTAGAAAAGGAAAATCTAAGTCGAAAATATATGGACGAGCAATTGCATAATTCTGATATCACTCTTTCAAATATTATGGAGGTAAATAATATGGATTTATTAATTGATTTTGCTAAAATTGATTTAGGAATTTCCTGTGTTATAAAAGATTTTGTTCTTGAAGATTTAAAGCAAAAAAATTTAATTGAAATTAAAGTAGTTGACTCTATTCCTAAAAGAGAGCTAGGTTTTGTATACTCTACAAATACATTCAAAGAAAATAAAATGATCGAGAAATTTTTAAAAGATAATTAAATAAAAAAACAGGCCTAATCAAAACTTATTGATTAGGCTTGTTTTTACGACATCAAAAACTTCGAATTCGTTGTACATCAAAGCGATCTGCATTCATTACTTTATTCCATGCCATGATAAAATCTTGTATAAACTTCATTTCATTTTCTTTGCTTGCATATACTTCGGATATTGCACGCAGCTGTGAATTTGAACCAAATAAAAGATCTACTCTAGTTGCATTCCATTTTATCATTTTTGTTTTTCGATCAATCCCCTTAAAAATTTGTTCTTGTTCAGAAATAGGCTCCCAAATAGTTCTCATATCAAGTAAATTTATAAAAAAATCATTTGTTAAGCAATTCTTTCTTTCAGTAAATACACCAAAAGTAGAATCTTTATAATTTACATTCAAAACACGCATTCCACCAAGTAACACCGTCATTTCAGGTGCTGTTAATTGCAATAATTGAGCTTTATTTATAAGCGCATCTTCTGGTCTACATTCTTCTTTATTTTTTACATAATTTCTAAATCCATCGGTTGTTGGCTCTAATACAGCAAATGACTGAATATCTGTTTGTTCTTGTAATGCATCCATTCTTCCTGGTAAAAAAGGGATAGTTACCATATACCCAGTATTTTTTATTGCCTGTTCAATGCCTACACATCCTCCCAATATAATTAAGTCTGCTAAGGATACATTTTCTTTATTGTACTTTGTATTATAATTTCTCATAATAGTTCTATAAATATTCAATACACCTTGTAAACGTTCCGGCTCATTTACTTCCCACTCTCTTTGTGGTAAAAGTTGTATTCTTGCACCGTTTGCACCACCACGTCTATCAGAACCACGGAAAGTAGCAGCAGATGCCCAAGCTGTTTTTACCACATCACTAATAGTAAGTCCTGAATTTATTATATAATATTTTAAAGTTTCTATTTGTCTTTCATCTAAAACTCTTCTAAAAGAATAAGGAATTGGGTCTTGCCAAATAAAAGTTTCTTTTGGAATTTCGGGTCCAAGGTATCTTGTAACTGGCCCCATATCTCTATGTGTTAATTTAAACCAAGCATTTGCAAATGCTTTTTTAAATTTTTCCGGATGCTCTAAATAAGATTTTGCGATTTTTTTATAAATAGGATCATATAAGAGAGATAAATCTGCTGTTGTCATAATAGGTCTATGTTTTTTAGTTATATCGTGTGCATCCTCTACCAAATCCTCAGGCATAACATTTTTTGCAAGCCATTGATATGCACCTGCTGGACTTTTTACAAGTTCCCATTCATATTTAAATAATACCTTTAAATACCCCATATCCCATGTTGTAGGATTTGGTTTCCAAGCACCTTCTATTCCACTTGTAATAGTATTATCTGCATTTCCAGTTTTATAAGTATTTTTCCATCCCAATCCTTGTTCTTGTAAAGGTGCCCCTTCAGGTTCTGGTCCAACATATTTAGCAGATGCTGCTCCATGACATTTTCCAAAAGTGTGTCCTCCTGCAATTAAAGCAACCGTCTCTTCATCGTTCATAGCCATACGTGCAAATGTTTCTCTTACGTCGATTGCTGATTTACTAGGATCTGGATTTCCATTTGGTCCTTCTGGGTTAACATAAATAAGCCCCATTTGAACTGCTGCTAATGGATCTTCTAGTTTTCTATTATCCGTATAACGTTTATCCTCTAACCACTTTGTTTCGCTTCCCCAATACTCATCGATCTGAGGTTCCCAAACATCTTCTCGACCACCTGCAAATCCAATTGTTTCAACACCCATTTGTTCTAATGCACAATTACCTGCCAAAATCATTAAATCTGCCCATGACAACTTATTCCCATATTTTTCCTTGATTGGCCACAATAGTCTTCTTGCCTTATCTAAATTTGCATTATCTGGCCAACTATTAATCGGTGCAAGTCTTTGCGTTCCTCTGCTTGCACCGCCTCTTCCATCCGATGTCCGATAAGTGCCCGCACTATGCCATGCCATTCGAATCATAAGCGGACCATAATTATTATAATCAGCTGGCCACCATTCTTTTGAATGTATCATTAACTCTTTTAAATCATTTTTAACTTGATAATAATCAAGCGTATTAAATTCTTTTGTATAGTTAAATCCTTTTGACATTGGATTACTTAAAGCGGAATTTTGATGTAATACAGACAAATTCACTTGATTTGGCCACCAATCTTCGTTTGTCATTTTACGTTTCCCTGACATTGGGCAAACTAGTTCTGACATATTGTTCTCCTAAAATTTATTGCTTTACTATATTTCTATGTAGTATGATACAAAAAATAGAAGTATTTAATTTAAAATCCTATTTAAAAACAAAAAACTGCCGCTTCACACTTTTAATTGTGTAAGCGGCAGCAATATTTATAGATTAGTTATTAATTAATTTTTCTTCTTCATTATTCCAGCTATATAATGAACGAATTTCTTTTCCAACGATTTCTGATGGATGTTCTGCGCCGATTCTACGCATTGATCTAAAGTGTGCTTGTCCACCAGCTTCAGACATATCTAACAAATAATCTTTTGCAAATGTACCATCTTGAATATCTGCTAAAACTTTTTTCATTGCTTTTTTAGTTTCATCTGTAATAATTTTTGGTCCTGTAATATAGTCCCCATATTCTGCTGTATTTGAGATAGAATAACGCATTCCTTCAAATCCTGATTGATAAATTAAATCTACGATTAATTTCATTTCATGGATACATTCAAAATATGCATTTTTAGCATCATATCCTGCTTCTACTAATGTTTCATATCCTGCTTGCATAAGAGCACAAACACCACCACATAATACTGCTTGTTCACCGAATAAGTCAGTTTCTGTCTCTGTTCTAAATGTAGTTTCTAAAACTCCTGCTCTAGCTCCACCAATTGCTGCAGCATAAGCTAATGCTTTGTCTTTTGCTTTACCAGATGCATCTTGGTGAATAGCAATTAGAGATGGAACACCTTTTCCAGCAAGATATTCACTTCTTACAGTATGTCCAGGTCCTTTTGGTGCAATCATAGTTACGTCTACAAATGCAGGTGGAATAATTTGTCCAAAATGAACTGCAAATCCATGAGCAAACATTAACATATTTCCTTCTTCTAAGTTTGGTTCAATATCTTTTTTGTACATAATTCCTTGTGTTTCATCATTAATTAAAATCATAATAATATCTGCTTTTTTAGCAGCAACATCTGCTGTATATACATCAAAACCTTGAGAAACTGCTTTATCCCATGATTTAGAACCTTCATATAGTCCAATAATTACATTACAACCTGATTCTTTTGCATTTAATGCATGAGCATGTCCTTGGCTACCATATCCAATAATAGCAATTGTTTTCCCTTCTAATAATGATAAGTTACAATCTTCTTGATAATAAATGTTTGACATTTTTCATTCCTCCGTATTTTTTATGGATTTATTCACTTAAAGGTTTCCCTCATAGTATCATACTACTCTTTTTCTAAATAAACAATATCTGTTGTTCCTCTTCTAAGTCCTGCCATACCTGTACGCGCTAATTCTAGAATTTCATACCCATCTAACAATTCAATAAACGCATCAATTTTTGCTTGATTACCTGTTATTTCAATAATAAGACCTTCTTTAGAAACATCTATAATATTTGCACGAAATGTACCTACAATGTTAATAATGTTTTGTCTATCACTTGCGTTCGCATTCACTTTAATTAATGCGAGTTCACGATATACACTAGATTCTGGTTTTAATTCTTTGATATCTCTTACATCAACAAGCTTTTCTACTTGTTTTTCAATTTGTTCTAAAATGATATCATCACCACAGGCTACAATTGTAATACGTGTTATGTATGGATCTGCGGTTACTCCTGCAGTAATACTTTCAATATTATATCCACGTCTTGAAAATAGACCTGAAATTCTACTTAATACACCTGAAGTATTATCAACTAAAAGTTGAAAAACTTTCTTTTTCATAAATAATCATATCCTTTTCTTATAACTTGGGTTATTTCTAGACAATAGTTTAGCAACAAAGCAATGGAATGTCAATGTATGCTTAAAAGTAATGATTGTTATAACATTAGGTTATTCTTTTTCACTACATTTTTGTAAAGCAACCGTTCCAGTTCGTGCAACTTCTACAATACTTATTCCTTGTAACATTGTAATGAATAATTGGGTTCTTTCTGGAGTATCGCACACTTGAATAATCATATGTGTTTTTGAAATATCTACAATGGAAGCATTCATTATATCACAATTTTCCATTATATCTTTTCGATTACTCTTATTATATTTTATTTTAAGAAGCATTAATTCTCTTGATATGCTTTGTTCTTCATAAAATGTTTTTACCTTAATAACATCAATTTTTTTGTTAAGTTGTTTTTCAATTTGTTCAATAGTACGTTCATTTCCTGTACTTACAATGGTCATACATGAAACTTCCTTATCATCAGTTTCACCTACCACTAAACTATCAATATTATAACATCGTCTTGAAAACAGACCAGCAACTTTACATAATACACCTGATCTATTTTCTACTAATACAGAGTATATTTTTTTCATAACAATCTCCATTCTTCTTTATACTAAGTCCATCGGATCAATCAAACATTCTAATAACATTGTTTTATCTTCTTTTAAGAACGCTTGAATGGTCTCTTTTGCAAGCTCCATATTCTCTAAACGTAAAAATGGAATATTATATGCAGATGCTATTTTTTCTAAATCAGGACTTCCTGATAAATCAACAACATTATAACGATCTAAATATTTTGTATATTGATATTGTCTTACCATACCCAATACCGTGTTTTTAAGTACAATAATTTTCACTGGGATTTTAAATTGACAAATAGTAGCAAGCTCCATCATCGACATTTGAAAAGATCCATCTCCACAAACTGCTATTACTTGTTTCTTTGAATCACCTAATTTCGCGCCCAAAGCTGCTGGTATCGAATATCCCATTGTTCCCATTCCACAAGAAGTCATAAATTTCCCCTCTTTTACAATATGATACCCACATGACCAAATTTGATTTTGTCCAACATCTGCAACATAAATCCCGTCTTTTTCCATTTCCATAGATAGCATAGTAATAAATGCAGCTGGATCTACATATTTTTTATTCGGAAAACGTTTTTGAGCCATATTTATTTTGTATAAATTTAATGTTTCAACCCAAACATTATGAGAACATTCACATTCTTCTTTTAATAAGTCTATAAAAATATGTTTCGCATCACCTACAATCGGTATGGTTGGTCCAGCATTTTTTCCAATTTCTGCGGGATCTACATCAATATGAATTAATACTTTATTTTGCATAATAAGATCTGGTTGATTGATTGCACGATCTGCTACTCTAGCACCTACCATAATTAATAAATCAGATTCATTCATTGCTCGATTTGCATACGGCTTTCCATTATTTCCAACCATTCCAAAATACAATGGATCCATTGATGGCATCGCTCCAATCCCCATCATAGTAGATACTACCGGAATATTGTACTTTGTTGCAAAAGAATGCAATACTTCTTGTGCATCAGCTAAAATCACGCCACCACCTACACAAATGATAGGTCGTTTTGCTTTTTCCAATTCTTTAATTACTTTTTTAATTTGAACAATATTTCCTTTTATAGTCGGCTTATATGTTCTCATATGCACTTCTTTTGGATATTTAAATTTTGCTACTTCTGTTAATTGAATATCAATAGGAATGTCAATTAATACTGGTCCTTTTCGTCCCGTATTTGCAATATAAAATGCCTCTTTAAACACACGCGGTATATCTGCTACATCTTTAATTAAATAACTATATTTCACAAAAGATTCTAATGCTCCAGTAATATCAGCCTCTTGAAATACATCACTTCCTAATAATTCGCTATCTACTTGTCCAGTAATACAAATAAGTGGAATACTATCTGCATAAGCAGTTGCTACACCTGTTATAATATTTGTTGCACCTGGCCCACTTGTTACGGCACAAACTGCCAATTTATTTGATGCACGATAATATCCATTTGCTGCATGTGCTGCACTTTGTTCTGTACGCACTAATATCGTTTCTATTTCTGATTCAAGAATGCTGTCATAAAACGGACAAATAGCAACTCCCGGATAACCAAATACAACCTCTATATTTTCTTCTTCTAAACATTTTATTATAATGTCAGCTCCAATCATATCTTGCTTCCTCTTTTCCTAAACTTTATAAGTTACATAATTTTTTTGCAACAACTACTGCCTCTGCTGCATCTTTTGAATAGGCACTCGCACCAATTTCTCTTGCATATTCTTCAGTAATTACAGCTCCACCAATCATGGTTTTTATAGTTATTTGTTTTTCTTCTAAATATTCTATCATATCTTTCATACGAAGCATTGTCGTTGTCATTAGTGCAGACATACAAATAATGTCTGCTTTTACTTCTAACGCTTTTTTTACAATCTCTTCTTTTTTTACATCTTTTCCAAGGTCATAGACTTTAAATCCATGATTTTTAAGCATTAAAGCAACAAGATTTTTACCAATATCATGAATATCACCTTCTACTGTTGCAATAACTACTACTGGCATGGAATCATCTTCATTTCCCGTTAGTAAAAGTGGTTCTAAATATTCAATCGCTACTTTCATTGTTTCTGCACTTGCAATTAACTGTGGCAAAAAATATGTACCAATATCAAAAAACTCTCCCACTTTATTAATTGCTGGCAGCAGTGCTACATCAAGTATTTCTTTTGCTTCATGATGGTTTGATAAAGCATCTTTTGTCAATTCTTCAATTTGTTTCCTTTTTCCTTTTAACACACATTGAAAAATATCTTCTAAAATTGTTCCAGACTTCTCATCTGATGATAATAAAACTGCATTACTTGCATCTTTTTTTTGTGTATTAGTAGTTACTAAAGTAGTTTCGTTCATTTTCTCAATATAACGAATGTCACTATTTTCTTTATTTAATAATAAATCACTTGCAAATGCTGCACATGTTAACAACTCTTGATCTGGATTTGCAATTGCCATAGTAAGACCTTTTTGAATTGCCATAGTTAAAAATGCCGTATTAACCATTCCACGTTCTGGCAATCCAAAAGAAATATTAGAAAGTCCACATGTTGTTGCAAGTCCATTATTTTTACAGTATTCAATGGTTTCGAGTGTTTCTAGTGCAGCAAGTTTATTAGCTCCCACAGTTGTTACCAAACCATCTACCACAATATCTTCTTTTGTAAATCCTAATTCCATTGCTTTATCAACTATAGTATTTATAATCTCTATTTTTTCTGATAAATCTTTTGGCAATCCCGAATCTGATAATGGAAGAAGAATAAACATTGCGCCATATTTTTTTGCAATAGGAAGTAACTTTGTTATTTTTTCCTCTTCCATTGAAATAGAATTTAATAATGCTCTTCCTGGATAGTTACGAAGCGCCTCTTCACAAACTGCAACATGACTCGAATCGATAGAAAGTGGTAAATTTGTTACTTGCGAGATTTCAACTAATGCCTGACACATTGCTTTTGATTCATCAATTCCACTCATCCCCATATTAACATCTAAAATACTAGCCCCTTTGCTTTCTTGTTCTTCTGCAAAAGAAGTAACCATTTCAAAATCATAATTACGAAGTTGTTCTTGAAGTTTTTTCTTTCCAGTAGGATTAATTCGTTCTCCAACAATCATAAATGGGTCATTCAATGAAAATTCAACGCATTTTCTTTCAGATGTAACATACCGTTTCTTTGATTTTTCACGTACAACAACTTTTTTATCTTTAACTGCTCGATACAGATGTAAAATATGTTCTGGAGTTGTTCCACAACATCCACCTACAATTGTAGCTCCTGCATCTACAAGCATTTTCATTTGTTCTCCAAATGGCTTTGCTTCTAAATCATATCCAGTACTTCCATCACTTAATAACGTCGGAATACCAGCATTTGGTTTTGCAATGAGTGGAATTGTTGTTACATTTGCCATTTCTTTTAATAAAGGAATCATTTTATCTGGTCCAGTAGAACAATTCAGTCCAAACGCATCTACACCTAAACTTTCACAAACAATGGCAGCAGTCATTGCATCTGTTCCAAATAATGTTCTTCCATCTGGCTCAAACGTCATTGTTACAATAATTGGCAAATCGCATACTTCTTTCGCTGCAATTATAGCTGCTCTCGTTTCTTGCAGACTCATCATAGTTTCAATTACAATTAAATCTACACCTGCTTTTGCTAATATTTTAATTTGTTCTTTATATATCATAATTAACTCTTCAAATTCCATAGTACCCATCGGAATCAATTGCTCACCAGTCATTGTAATATCACCTGCAACAAAACCTTTATCCCCAATTGCCTCTTTCGAAATTTGAACTAATTTAGTATTAATTTCTTCTATTTGATCTGCAAGTTGGTATTCTCCTAATTTGATACGATTTGCAGTAAATGTTGGAGCATAAACAATATTGCTTCCATTTTCCACGTATTCTCGTTGTAAATTCATAAGCACTTCTTTATGTTCTAGAATCCATGTTTCCGGACAAACTCCTGCATCCATTCCATGTTTTATTAAATTTGATCCAGTTGCACCGTCTAATAATACAACTTGCTTCAAACACAATTCTCTAAATTTTTCTCTTGTCATTGCATAGTCCTCTCTTAATGTAATCTTTTATACTTTATCATAAAGAAACAAAAAACACTAGATTTTTGCAAAGAATTATTTGCCTATTTTCTTCAAATATGCTAGAGTAAAGTGAAAAAAACAAAGATAAAGAAAGAGGTAAAATTAAAAAATGAAGATAAAGTTAAATATTATAGTAGTATTATTTGCAACGTTGTTACTTGGATGTTCTAATACAAACGAAGAACTTACAACCTTTGAAAATAATATGAATGCTTTTTATGAAAATATTGTTGCGACAGGCGAAAAAATTAATAATATTGATGTGAATTCTGATCAGGCTATAACTGAATTAATAAACACATTAGAAGAAATGAAGTATCATTTTAATACATTAGCAACAATTAATATACCAAAAGAATATAATTCTATAGAACAACTAATACTTGACGCAGGGTCTTATATGAACGAAAGTATAACACTCTACACAACTGCTTATAACAGTGAAGTTTTTGACGAAACGATTGCCGATTCCGCTTCTAAATATTATACAAGAGCAATGGAACGTATTAATTATATTTCTCAAGTCTTGCAAGGATATGATGTTGAAGTATTCAAAGAGCCAACTTCAGAATAAATAAAGGAGAATTCATAATGATTGATTTTAAGAATGGAAACTTAATTAAACTAAAAAAGATAGACACAAGCAACGTTGATATACAACAACTTTTAGTAAAAGACGAGGAAATTATTGGATGTTATAAAGGATTTCGTGATTATATAGTATTCACTAATAAACGAGTAATATCTGTAAATATAAAGGGTGTCACTGGAAAAAAAAGAGATTATACCTCTCTTCCTTATTCTAAAATTCAAGTTTTTAGTGTAGAAACTTCTGGTACATTTGATTTAGATAGCGAATTAGAGTTGTGGTTTAGTGGACTTGGATTTGTAAAGTTTGAATTTTCTGGAAACTGCGATATCGTAGAACTTGGACAAATAATAGGTAGTTATGTTTTGTAACAAAAAAAGCTGATCAACTGATCAGCTTTTTTTATTAGAATTTACCAGCGTCCGCTGCTTCTTGAATTGAAACGGCTACTGCTACTGTCATACCAACCATTGGGTTGTTACCAGCACCAATAAGACCCATCATTTCTACGTGAGCAGGAACAGATGATGAACCAGCAAATTGAGCATCTGAATGCATACGTCCCATAGTATCTGTCATACCATAAGAAGCAGGACCAGCTGCCATATTATCTGGGTGAAGTGTACGTCCTGTACCACCACCTGAAGCTACAGAAAAATATTTTTTCCCTTGTTCAATACATTCTTTTTTGTATGTTCCAGCAACTGGATGTTGGAATCTAGTTGGGTTTGTAGAGTTTCCAGTGATAGAAACATCAACACCTTCTTTGTGCATGATAGAAACACCTTCTGTTACATCATTTGCACCATAACAATTAACTTTTGCTCTTAAACCTTCTGAGTAAGAAATTCTTGAAACTTCTTTTACTTGTCCAGTATGATAATCCATTTCAGTTTCAACAAATGTAAATCCATTGATTCTAGAGATAACTTGTGCCGCATCTTTTCCAAGACCGTTTAAGATAACTCTTAATGGTTCTTTACGAACTTTATTTGCTTTTTCAGCAATACCAATTGCACCTTCAGCAGCTGCAAATGATTCATGTCCTGCTAAGAATGCAAAACATTTTGTTTCTTCTTCAAGTAACATTTTTCCTAAGTTACCATGTCCTAAACCAACTTTACGTTGATCTGCAACAGAACCAGGAATACAAAATGATTGAATACCTTCACCAATAGCAGCTGCTGCTTCTGATGCAATTCTACAATTTTTCTTAATAGCGATTGCAGCACCAACAACATATGCCCATTTTGCATTTTCAAAACAGATTGCTTGAATATTTTCTACTTGTTTATATACATCAAGTCCTGCATCTTTAGTGATTTTTTCAGCTTCTTCAATGGAAGAAATTCCATAGCTGTTTAATACTTCATTGATTTGTTTAATACGTCTTTCATATGATTCAAATAAAGCCATTTTCTATTTCCTCCTTTAATTATTCATGTCTTGGATCGATAATTTTTACTGCGTCTTGAACACGGCCGTATTGACCTTTTGCTTTTTCCCAAGCTGTGTTTGCATCATCACCTTTTTTAATGAAATCTGTCATTTTTCCAAGGCTAACAAATTGATATCCAATAATTTGGTCATCTTTGTCTAATGCTATTCCAGTAACATATCCTTCCGCCATTTCAAGATAACGAGGACCTTTTTTAAGAGTTCCATACATTGTACCAACTTGTGAACGAAGTCCTTTTCCTAAATCTTCAAGACCTGCTCCAATTGGAAGTCCATCTTCAGAGAATGCACTTTGAGTACGTCCATAAACAATTTGTAAGAATAATTCTCTCATAGCTGTATTGATAGCATCACAAACTAAGTCTGTATTTAATGCTTCTAAAAGAGTTCTTCCTGGTAAAATTTCTGAAGCCATAGCTGCTGAGTGAGTCATACCTGAACAACCAATTGTTTCAATTAATGCTTCTTCAATAATACCTTCTTTAACATTAAGTGTTAATTTACAAGCACCTTGTTGTGGTGCACACCAGCCAACACCGTGTGTTAAACCAGAAATATCATTAACTTGCTTTACGTTTACCCATTTTGCTTCTTCTGGGATTGGTGCACAACCGTGATTAACACCTTGTGCTACTGTACACATTTGTTCTACTTCATGTGAATAAATCATGTAAAATCTCCTTTCAATAATAGAAAATAAATATCTCATGGCATAAGAGCTACCAATCATACAGTTCTTATTTTCTCATAATTCGACAAAAAAATCTAGTGTTTTTGTGAAATTTCCATATTACATTTATAAATAGAGTCTGCTGGTACAAATCCTCTTACCATTGTTGTAGGGTAAATAATGGTATTTTTCCCAATTACTGATCCAGGATTTAAGATTGTATTACATCCTACTTCTACACAATCTCCCAAAATAGCACCAAATTTTTTTAGACCTGTTTCAATTCTATTTCCTGAATCTGAAATAGTTACAAGTGTCTTATCACTTTTTACATTAGAAGTCTTGCTTCCTGCTCCCATATGAGATTTAAATCCTAAAATACTATCTCCTACATAATTATAATGAGGAACTTGTACGTTATTAAACAAAATAACATTTTTTAGTTCTGTAGAGTTTCCTACTACACATTTTTTCCCAATAATTGCATTCCCACGAATATATGCACAATGACGAATTTCAGCATTTTCATCAATAATAACAGGACCAGTAATAGATGCACTGTTTGCAATCGTTGCACTTTTTGCAATCCAAATATTTTCTCCCATTTTATCAAAAACAGACGGATCTAATGTTTCTCCCAATCTTTGAATAAAGTTTGATATCTCCCCAAGCACTTCCCAAGGATAATTTTTATTCAAAAAAATGTCCTTAGCAATCGTTTCTTCCATTGTAAATAATTCTTCAATTTTCATATATTCCATTTTTCTTGACCTTTCTTATTTTTTATAAATAGTTTTCAGTGCTTCATATCTTCTTTGTAAATTTCCATGCCCTCTTATATTTTTTACACCAATTGTTTTTTGAGACACAAAAGAATTTAATTTTTCCATATATTCATCCGTTGTGATTTCTCCATTAGAAACAAGTGTTAATCCTTTTTCCCAACTAGCAGTCAACTTTGGATTTAAAAGTGCTGAAATAGATGATTCTACTACTTCATAAATCAATTCACCTAGTAATGTAGGTGTAATAATTTGCGTTTTTTTATTTAATGATAAATATGTATTTGCTATTAATTTTTTTAAAATTTCCGCTCTTGTTGCACTTGTTCCAATTCCACTTCCCTTTATTTGTGCACGCAACTCCTCATCTTCAATTAATTGACCTGCATTTTCCATAGCTAAAATAATACTTCCAGAATTGTATCGTTTTGGTGGTGAAGTTTCTCCTGTTTTTATTTCAAAAGAATGAAGATTCATCTCTTGTCCTTTTTTTAGATTGGCTAATATCTTTAGAAATTCCTCATCACATTTTACATCTTCCGTCTTTTCTTTCTCTTCTTCTTTTTTCTTCTGAAAAGAATATTGAAGAATTTTTTGATATCCTTCCTCTGTCATTACCTTAAAGCTAGAGAAAAACGATTCTTCTCTATGAGAAATCGTAAGCGTTACTTTTTGATAAATAGCTGGTTTATGAAAAATACATAAGAATCTTTTTGTTAATAATTCAAATACATTTCTTGCAATAGGTGTTAAATTTGATAAATTATTCAAACCTTGACCCGTAGGAATAATCGCATAATGGTCTGTAATTTGTTTATCGTTCACATACCTCGACTTCACAATATTTTTATAGGTTCCGGACTCTAAAATTTCTGTTGCAATTTCAGATACAAATTCACATTTTTTCAATCCATTAATATTTTTTGTAATTTCTTTTGCAACTGCAGTTGACAATACACGTGCATCCGTTCTAGGATACGTTGTCATTTTTTTTTCGTATAGTTCTTGAATAATACGCAAAGTTTCATCAGGACTTATTTTAAATAATTTCGAGCAATCATTTTGTAATTCTGCAAGATTATAAAGAAGTGGTGGATTTTTCACTTCCTTTTTCTTTTCCATCTTTTCTATTAAGGCAACTGTAGGAAACGTAAGATTATTTGATAATTCCGAGATAAGATTAAATGCACTTTCTTCTTTTAAAAATCCATTTTCTTTGTATAGAAGTGGCGATTCGAAATATTTACTTGTAGCAACTGCTTTCCATTCTCCTTCAAATTCTTTTTCTTGGAATGAAAAATTACCTAACACTCGATAAAATGGTGTTTTTACAAATTCACGAACTTCACGCTCTCTTTTCACTACCATCCCAAGAACACAAGTCATAACTCGACCAACAGAAATCACCATTTTATCTACACCTAAAAACTGTTTTATTCCATATGCAAATTTCAAAGTAAGTACTCTAGAAAAATTAATTCCCATTAGATAATCTTCTTTTGCCCGTAAATATGCAGCATCTGAGAGTGCATCATATTCTTTACTATCTTTTGCTTCTCGTATTCCACGCAAAATCTCATCTTCTGTTTGAGAATCAATCCAAATACGCTTTAGCTCAACACCTTCTTTGTATCCTGCTACTTGTAACACAAGTCGTTGAATATATTCTCCTTCACGTCCTGAATCTCCTGCATTATAAATCGTATCAATATCTGTTCTGTGAAATAAATTTTTTACAATAAGAAATTGTTTTTTTACATTTTCAATGACTTCATATTTGTATTCTGTTGGTATAAATGGAACCGTATCTAAACTCCATCTTTTTAAAGCCTCATCGTAAGCATCTGGATAACTCATTGTCACTAGATGTCCAACACACCAAGTGATAATGGATTCTTCTGATTCCATATAACCCGTTTGATTTTTAAAATTCTCCCCAAGCGCTTTTGCAAATTCTCTTGCAACACTTGGCTTTTCAGTTATAAATAATTTTTTTCCCATACACTTCCTTATTCTTGTTTCGTTGAAATTAATATTAATTTCTTATGTTTTTTTGCTTCTAATTTTAGTGATTCATCAAAAGAAGTTGTTGAAAATAAATATATATAATCAGCTTCTATTTTCGCCTTATTCATACATAATAAAAGTAATTCATACTCTTTGTAAGTCATTAATGTATGACCCCAATTACTTTGAGCAATAATTGTATGTGTACCGTCTTTATCTTGTCCAATAAAATCAATAGTTCCTTGTTTCCCATGCCATGTTCCAGATTTAATAAATCGAAATGGAAGTTGTCTTTTTTGATTCATTTTATCTATCGTCTCTGCACATACTTCACAATATGTTTTTGAAACAAAGTCATCAAAAGAAGGTAAAATGTTATATTCAAAAAACTCTTCTGATGTAAAATTTGTTAATTGAATTTGATTACCATAAATATATTTATAATAAAAATTAAGATATTTATGAGAAATTTTATAAACACCTTTTTGACTATTGCTTCGATCAAGTGTATCATATGAAAATACTTTTTCCACCACTTCTAATTGTATTAAATTTTTTAAATACACACTAATTTTTGCTCTAGAGAATCCTGTATATAAAAACAAATCATTTAATTTCATAATACCATTTGAAAGTGCATAAAGAATTGTATTATAGACGCTTGTTTCTCGAAGTTCTTCTAATAGATAAGAACTTCCAAAATTTGATAAGGCACTATATTCACTTAGAACCTCATAACAAATGTTTTCTTCAAATGAATATTCTTCATCAAAAAAACGCCAAAGTCCTGGAATTCCGCCTAATATACTATAAATCTTTACACACTCTTCATACGTATAACTTTTAAAAAAGCGACAAAGATCCTCAAATTTCAATTCTTTGATTTTGTAGAATCCAGTAATAGCTCTTGCAAGCACACCCAATTTCCCTATCATCGAATTTTCTACCCATCCAATAGTTGAACTCACTAGTAGAACATAAAAACTCAATTGTTTATTTGATTCTAAGAATGCTATAAGCTGTTGAAAAAAATCATCCTCTCCTCTACACATATTTTGAAATTCATCAATTATTAAAATTTTTTTATCATTGCAAAGCTTTGCAACTCCTTGAAAAATTTCATCATACTCTGGAAATTCCGAAAGAGAAATTCCTTCTTTTTCCATTTGTTTTGATAAGAAAAAAAGATGCTGTCTTTTTGAAGCGATTGGAGCATTATAATAAAGTGCCTTCTTTTGTTCTAGAAAACGACGAATAAGGGTAGTTTTACCTACCCCTTTTTGTCCATATACTACTGTTATTTGATTCCCAACTCTAACTAAATTATTTTCTAAATGTGCAAGCTCTGTTTCTCTTCCAACAAACATAGTAACCCATCTTTCTTAGATAAAATGTATTATTTTTTTGTGATATATCCTTGTGCTTTTAATAACTCAGCACATAACAATGCCCCACCAGCTGCACCACGTACTGTATTATGAGAAAGACCTACAAATTTGAAATCATACACTTTATCTTCACGAATACGTCCCACATTAATACCCATTCCGTTTTCAAAATCAACATCAAGTGAGATTTGTGGTCTATTTTCTTCTTCATGATATGTTATAAATTGCTTTGGTGCATTTGGTAAATTTAAATCTTGTGGCGCACCTTTAAATGTTTTTATTTTTTCAATCAATTGTTCTTTTGTTGGTTTTTTTCTGAATTTCACAAAAACAGCAGCTGTATGTCCATTTAAAACTGGTACACGAATACATTGACATGTAATTGCTGGTTCTGTTGCTGGTTTAATAACTCCATCTTCAATAGTTCCCCAGATACGAAGTGGTTCTTGCTCTGATTTTTCTTCTTCTCCACCAATAAATGGAATAATATTTCCAACCATTTCTGGCCATTCTGTAAAGGTTTTTCCTGCACCTGAAATCGCTTGGTAAGTAGTTGCTACAACTTCGTATGGTTCAAATTCAGCCCAAGCAGTTAACACTGGCGCATAACTTTGAATCGAACAATTTGGTTTTACTGCAATAAATCCCCTTTTTGTTCCAAGTCTTTTCTTTTGGAATTCAATAATATTCATATGTTCTGGGTTTATTTCTGGCACTACCATAGGTACATCTGGTGTCCATCTATGAGCACTATTGTTTGAAACAACTGGTGTTTCAGTTAATGCATAAGCCTCTTCTATTTTTTTAATTTCATCTTTTGTCATATCTACCGCACTAAATACAAAATCAACAGAATTTGCAACAGCTTCAACTTCATTTACATTCATAACAGTCATATTTTTCACTGCTTCTGGCATAGGTGTAGTCATTTTCCATCTATCACCAACTGCTTCTTCGTATGTTTTTCCAGCTGATCTAGGACTTGCCGCAATTGTTGTTACCTCAAACCATGGATGATTTTCTAATAATGCAATAAAACGTTGCCCTACCATACCTGTTCCACCTAAAATACCAACTTTTATTTTTTCGCTCATAATCATTCTCCATTCTCTTTTATCTTAGTAAATATTTTTCATTTGCAATTACTTGTGCTTTCATTACTTCGATTCCTGGTGCACCATGTGTAAGTCTTTTTTCTACACAAGTCTTTAAACTTACTGCATCAAAAATATCCGATTCAAACTCCTCACAAATGCTTTTTAATTCTTCTAATGTTAATGCATCAATCGAAGTATGTTTATCAATACAGTAAAGCACTAATTTTCCTATTACACTATGTGCATCACGAAACGGCATTCCCTTTTTTACTAAGTAATCTGCTGCATCTGTAGCATTAGTAAATCCATTCATAGCGCTTTTTGCCATATGTTCTTTATTATATTTTGTTGTTTTGATCATCCCAGTAAATAATGCAAGACAACCTTTTACCGTATCAATTGCATCAAAAGTTAATTCTTTGTCCTCTTGCATATCCTTATTATAAGCAAGTGGAATCCCCTTCATAGTAGTTAATAACGATACTAAAGCACCATATACTCTTCCCGTTTTCCCACGTACCAACTCTGCAATATCAGGATTTTTCTTTTGTGGCATAATACTACTTCCTGTAGAGTATGCATCATCCAATTCAATAAATCCATATTCATTAGAATTCCAAATTATAATTTCTTCACTAAAACGACTTAAATGCATCATAATCGTCGAAAACGCTGATAGTAATTCAATCAAATAATCGCGATCCGACACACTATCCATACTATTATCTGTTGGTCCTTCAAATCCCATTAAAGATGCTGTATAAAAACGATCTAATGGATATGTAGTACCCGCTAAAGCACCAGATCCTAAGGGACAATAATTCATCCTATTATAAATATCTTTCATTCTTTGTCTATCACGTTTAAACATCTCAAAATAGGCACCCATATGATGTGCTAATGTAATTGGTTGTGCCTTTTGTAAATGGGTAAACCCTGGCATATATGTTTCAAGATTATCTCTCATTGTATCATTTAAAACAAGTAACAATTCTTTTAATAATTCATCTACTTCAAGAACTTGGTTTCTTGTATAAAGTTTCATATCCAATGCCACTTGATCATTTCTACTTCTTCCAGTATGAAGTTTTTTACCAGCTTCACCAATACGTTTAATCAAAGTCGCCTCTACAAAACTATGTACATCTTCATATTCATGTGATATTTCAAGCGTTCCATTCTTTACATCCTCACGAATACTTGTTAATCCTTTTACTATTTCGTCTTTTTCTTCTCCAGAAATAATTTCTTGTTTTTCAAGCATAACAACATGTGCAATACTACCTTCAATATCTTCATTGATAAATTTGCTATCAAAAGAAATAGAAGCATTAAAATTATATACTAATTGGTCCGTTTCTTTTGTAAAACGTCCACCCCATAATTGAGCCATCTTATTATTTCCTCTCTAAAATATATCTCTTCATTATTGTTAAATCTGCATTTGATAATAGCATATTTACTGAATATTTTCAACATAAAATTCACATATACGCTCTTCTTCCATATTATATTATTAGAACACATTTGAAAGTTGGATTGAAATGAATGCTAAAAAAAAGTTAGAAGTAAATCAAATTTCATACACATACCATACTATATCTGGTGAGACAAATGCACTTTCAAACGTCAGTTTTGATATATATGACAAAGAATTCGTTTCTATTGTAGGCCCTAGTGGTTGCGGAAAATCTACATTGTTGAATATTATAGCTGGTCAAATCAAACAAGATTCCGGGGAAATAATATGTCATTCAAAAGAAAAACGCCCCTTTGGATATATGTTACAACATGACCATTTACTACCATGGAGAACGATATACAAAAATGTAACTCTTGGTTTAGAAATTAATCATATAAAAGATTCTTCCTATTTTGAATTTGTTGATGAACTTTTAAATAAGTATGGTTTATACGATTTTAAAAATCGATATCCAAATGAATTGTCAGGTGGAATGAAGCAGCGTGCAGCTTTAATTCGCACATTAGCATTAAAACCTAGTATTTTACTTTTAGACGAACCATTTAGTGCTTTAGATTATCAAACTCGCCTTAATGTCTCGAGTGATATTGGATCTATCATCCATGAGCACGGAATTACAGCAATACTTGTAACGCATAATATTTCAGAGGCTATTGGATTATCAGATAAAATTCTAGTTTTTAGCAAACGTCCCTCTCATATCAAAGAAGAATTTAATATTCATTTAACTTACGAAAATGAAACCATGAAAAATTATCACGATGCCATAGAATATAACGAGTATTTCCGTAAAATTTGGAATACATTAAAAGAATGAAAGGGGAAAATCACTTGGAACAATCTCAAAAACAATATGAATTTTTATTAAAAGTAAAACAAAAAAAATTAGTGATATTAATAATACAACTTTCTATTTTTTTCTGTTTTTTAACACTTTGGGAAATGGCAACTTATTTTAATTGGATCGACTCTTTCTTTTTCAGTAGTCCTTCCAAAGTATTTTTATTATTTTTATCAATGAGTAAGAATTTTGAAATTTTCTACCACATTTGGATCACTTTATACGAAACATTGTTAAGTTTTTTTCTTGTAAATTTATTTAGTATTTCTTTTGCACTTTTTCTTTATTTATGCAAAAATCTAGCGACTATTTTGGAACCATTTTTAGTGGTATTAAATTCTTTGCCAAAATCTGCATTAGCACCTTTAATTATCGTTTGGCTTGGAACCGGCAAAACAACAATTATTATTGCAGGAATTTCAGTTGCATTGTTTGGATCAATTATGACGTTATATTCTAGTTTTCATGAAATAGATGAAGAACGCATCAAGTTAATTACCACATTAGGCGGTACTCCATTTGACCAATTAACCAAACTGGTCATCCCATCGACCATTCCAGTCATTATCAGTAACATGAAAGTAACAATTGGATTATCTCTTGTAGGTGTCATTATCGGAGAATTTTTAGCAGCAAGAAACGGTCTTGGTTATTTAATTATATATGCAAGTCAAGTATTTAAATTAGATTTATTAATTCTATCTATTATTATTTTATGTTTTATTGCATTGTTACTTTATCAAATCATACAACGCATTGAAACTTTTTATACAAAAAAATAATGGAGTGTTTGAAATTCAAACACTCCATTCAGCTCCCAGCCGGACTCGAACCGGCGATCTACTCATTACGAATGAGTTGCTCTACCAACTGAGCCATGGAAGCACTCATGCAAAATAAATTATAAATACTTCTTCTTCATTTTGCAAGTAGTTTTCCAATAATTTACAAAAGAAATTTTTCTTTTATTTTATTTTTCAATTGTTCTTTTTCTTCTTCTGGTAAAAATGCAATCTCTGCAGCATTTAAATACAATTGCTGTTCTTCTTCTTTTGTAAGACCTAAATACTCCCTTACCATAGAAACTTCTTTCACGATTGTTGTATTTGATGCTGTCCTATTATCTGTATTAATAGTAGTTAATATCCCTCTATTTAAAAACATTTTAATAGGATGTTCTTTCATTGATGCTATTTTTTTTGTATGTAAATTACTAATAGGACAGCATTCTAATGCTATTTTTTCTTGTTTTAATTGCAACATTAATTCTTCAGAATCCATTGCACTTACACCATGCCCCAAACGTTTTGCACCAAAAGAAATAGCAGCTACCATACTCGAAACATCATCTGCTTCACCCGCATGAATCGTATATGGCACTTTTTTTTCTTTTGCATATAAAAACAATTCTTTAAAATCTTTTGTTTTAAATATCGCTTCTTCACCTGCTAAATCACAAGCACATACACCTTTTCCTAAATATTTAGCTGTTAATTCAACTGTTTCTATATTTTCAGCTTGATTTTTATCATCGCGCATACAACATAAAATAAGTTGCGCCTTTACACCTGTCTCTTTTATTCCTTCTTTCATTCCATCTATCGCTGCAATAACAACTTCTTCTTGTGTCAAACCTTTCTGACAATGAAATTGTGGCGCGAAACGAAGTTCTGCATAAAGAATCCCTTCTTTTGCAATGTCTTTAATAACATCAACCATTGCTTTTTTTAATGCTTTTTGGCTTTGTAATACAGATAATGGCAAAACAAAACGCTCTAAGTATTCATTTAAACTACCACAATCATCAGGAACTTGCAGATATGTTTTCAATTCTTCTTTTTTAGTTGTAGGCAATGTTACGCCTTCTAATTTTGCCAATTCTAAAACCGTATCAATCGGAATTGAACCATCAAAATGTAAATGTAAATCAATCATAGTAACACCATCCTTTTTAATTTAAATTATTAGGACCAAATCCCAATGGTAATAAATCTTTCAAATTATATATTTGATATTCCAACTCGTTCTTCGCTAAAATAATTTGAAACTTATTATAATCGCAAAATTCCATCATAATTTGTCTACAAACACCACACGGAGCTGTGATTTCTAAATCACCATCTTTTTTTCCAGCAACAATTACAATCGCTTCAAACTCTCTTTCACCCTCACTTACTGCTTTGAAAAAAGCAGTACGCTCTGCACAATTAGATGGTGTATAAGCAGCGTTTTCAATATTACATCCCGTATAAATTTCACCATTTTTAGTAAGAAGTGCAGCACCTACTTTAAAATTAGAATACGGAGAATAGGAATATTCTCTTGCATCAATTGCTGCAAGAATTAATTTTTTATACATTCTATTACCATCCTTTTTAAGATTTGAATTTACTATATGGTTTTCCACTTGCAGCAGGTACATGTGCTTTTCCAACAAATAATATCAATGCCAACAATGTAATAACATAAGGAATCATTGAAATCAAATTTGGTGAAATAGTAATAGATGTACTTGTACTTACTAATGTTTTTATCCCATTGCAGAAACCAAACAACAAACATGCCTTAAATGCACCTTGTGGGGTAAATTTACCAAATATCACTGCTGCAATAGCAATAAACCCTTGTCCAACAATTAAATAAGGTCTAAATTGATTTACTGTTGCAAGTGTAATATACGCTCCACCAAGTCCTGATAAAAATCCCGATAAAATAACTGCAATATATCGCATCTTACTCACATTAATACCTAATGTATCACATGCTTTTGGGTGTTCCCCAACTGCGCGAAGTCTCATTCCAAATTTCGTTTTATAAAACACAAACCATACTACTATAACTAATAGAAAACTTAAATATGCAACTGAATACGTATTTAATGTATTATCTAAAAAACTACCAACCGGAAATACACCTTGAAACATTTTCGGTAATTTAGCTGTTGTATCAATTGGTGGAGTATCCGATGAATTATCAAACATTGCTCTACATATAAAAATTGCTAGCCCTGGTGCGAGGAAATTTATTGCTGTCCCTGAAATTGTTTGATCGGCACCACATGTTACACATGCAAAAGCATGCACAGCTGCAACCACTGCTGAAGCAAGTCCAGCAGCCAAGAATGCAATCCATCCATTACCTGTCATAAGCGCAACTACAGAACCAGTAAAAGCACCTACCGTCATCATTCCCTCAATCCCAATATTTACTACACCACTTCGTTCTGAAAAACAAGATCCTAATGCAGCAAAGAGCAAAGGAGGGGTTGCAATCATAAGCGAATTAATTAATAATCCTAAATTTGAAATTACTGTATCCATTCTTATACTCCTCCTTTTTTCTTATTTAAAAAATATTTAAATACATGGGATATCGCAATAAACAAAACAATTACTCCCATAATAATATCAATTACTTCACTAGGCGCTTTTATAAGAGTTAATTTTGTACCACCATATTTCATCATTCCATAAAACAATCCTGATAAAATACATCCTAAAGGATTTGAAGATGCAATAAGCGCAACTGAAATCCCTTGGAATCCATAACCTTCTTGCCCTGCAAACTGACTAATTCTCGAAGACATTCCAGTCAATTGTACCATTCCACCAAGACCTGCAAGAGCCCCAGAGATAGCCATTGCTTTTAATATTGCAGCATTAGAATTTATTCCTCCATACTCTGCAGCGTTTTTATTAAATCCAACTACTCGAAGTTGATATCCTAACGTTGTTTTGTTAATGATAAACCATATAACAATTGCTGCCACAATTGCAATAATAATTCCCCAATTCGAGGTAGTTGATTCTGTTAAATCAGTGATAAACTTTGGTGCTTTTATGGAAGCTGTTTCCAAGATATCTTTAGTCGCATCTGCATTACCATCAGAATGAAGAAAATTTTTGTTAATCATATAATTACTTAAGTAAAAGGCTAACCAGTTAAACATAATAAAAGAAAGTACTTCATTAATTCCTTTCTTGACTTTTAAAATCCCTACTAACATTCCCCATAAACCACCTGCAACCATTGCTGCTAATGCACACGCAATCGGATGAATGACAGGCGGTAACGGAACACAAACACCAACAATACTTGCCGCTAAACTTCCTACGACAAATTGCCCCTCTGCTCCGATATTAAATACTCCTGTTTTAAAAGAAAATGCTACGGATAATCCAGTCAAAATAAGCGGAGATGCATAAATAACAGACCATGCTATATATCTTTTTCTTCCAAATATCCCATTAAATAATTTACTATATGCTTCAATTGGACTAATTCCAATAATAGAAAGCACTATTGCCCCTATGAAAAATCCAAACACAATGGCAATAAGAGTATAAAGTATATTACTATTTTTTATTTTACTCATGTTGATTTCCTCCTGCCATCATATATCCTAACGCTTCTTCATTTGCATCTGACCCCACTACATTCCCTGTTACTCGTCCTTCAAAAATAACATCAATACGGTCAGATAAACTCATAATTTCTTCTAATTCAAAAGAAACAAGTAAAACTGCTTTTCCTTTATTTCTTTGTTCTACCAAATATTTATGGATAAATTCAATTGCTCCAACATCTAATCCACGAGTAGGATTTACTGCAATTAATAAATCACTGTCATTTGTAATTTCTCTTGCAATAATTACTTTTTGTTGATTTCCTCCTGACAATGTGCCTGAAGGTTTCATTTCACAATCACTTGGTCGTACATCAAATTTGTCAATTAATTCTTTTGCATGCGCTAAAATATTCTTTTTTTGTAAAATCCCATTTTTAGAAAATGGTCCCTTTTCAAAATTTTGAAGAATCAAATTTTCTGCCACAGAAAACTCTAAGACCAATCCATATTTTTGTCGATCTGCCGGAATAGATGTAACACCCAAATCAAAGGCTTGTCTAGGCGTTATATTATATGCACTTTTCCCATTTACAGTAATACTTCCCGAAGTAGCTTTTCTAAGACCAGTTAAGATTTCGACTAATTCAGTTTGCCCATTTCCATCTACTCCTGCGATGCCTACAATTTCACCTTTTCTAACGTGAATATCAAACCCTTTTAAAATCTCAACATCTCGATAATCATTACCACGAAGTTCTTTCACCTCTAATACAACTTCCCCAGGCTCTTTATCAACCTTTTCTACTTTAAAAGCTACATCTCTACCAACCATCATAGATGCCAAATCATTTTCTGTAACATCCTTCACATTCACTGTTCCAATATGCTTTCCAGCTCGAATAATTGTACACTTATCGGCAGAAGCAGTAATCTCTTTTAATTTGTGTGTAATTAAAATAACACTCTTTCCTTCTTTTGTAAGATTTTCAATAATTTCAATAAGCTCAGTAATTTCTTGTGGTGTCAAAGATGCTGTTGGTTCATCAAGAATTAGAATTTCTGCACCTCTATATAACACTTTTAAAATTTCAACTCGTTGTTGCATTCCAACAGAAATATCCTCTATTTTAGCATCTGGATCAATATGCATATTATATTTATTTGATAATTCAAGTACTTTTTCTCGTGCTTGATTCAAATCAACAACAAGACCTTTTCTTGGTTCAACACCAAGAATAATATTTTCCGTTACTGTAAACGGTTGTATTAGCATGAAATGTTGATGAACCATTCCAATTCCTTGTTCAATTGCTACAGCAGGTCCATCTATACTTACCATTTTATCACGAATATAGATTTCTCCTGATGTTGGCTTGTGCAATCCATAAAGAACATTCATCAGGGTACTTTTCCCTGCACCATTTTCTCCTAAAATAGCATGAACTTCTCCTTTTTTAACCGAAAAGTTAATATTATCATTTGCAACAAAATTTCCGAATTTTTTCACAATATTCTTCATTTGAACTGCATATTCATATCCCTTTTCATTTTCTATCCTTTGCTTTTCCATATACATACTCCTATTATTTTTGTGCGAATTATATTAGGATTACATTAGTAAAACCAACATGTTTTGCCTTTTCTTCTAATTGTTTTAATTTTAATTCTGTAGGTTCTATTAAATACTGATATTCTTTTCGAACTCCCCAAGAACGATATCGAATAATTTTATATGATATTGTAGAAAGTTCAATATCATTTTTTAATAGTTGTGCAATTGAATTAATGATATATTCACCATCCATATCTTCTAATATTACAGTTCGAATTTCAAAAAGTTTTCCGATTTTTGCTAAGTATACAGCGTTTTCAAGAATAACTTTATTATCACACCCTGTCAAAGAGATATGTTTTTCATTTGAAACTTCTTTAATATCTAACATTATTCCATCTGTTAAAGATAATAATTCTTCTTGATCTAAAAAAGAAATAGTACCATTCGAATCAATAAGCGTATGCAAATGATTCTTTTTACAAAGTCGAAATAATTCAGTCAAAAATCGAATATACAAGGTGCATTCTCCTCCTGAAATAGTTATTCCACGAATAAAGGGAATCTGCGTCTTAATACGTTCAAATACTTCACTTGCTGTAAGCCACTCCACTCTTGGACTTGCGTCATATGAACATACTTTTATACACGTATCACATTCTATACAATTATGTGGCAAAAACACAACTTTTCCTTGTTCAAAGTTCAATGCATGATTCGGACATTTCGAAACACATCTTCCACAATCCTTACACACCCTTCTTGTTTCTGGATTATGACAATACTTACAGTCAATATTGCATCCTTGTAAAAAAATAGCAGTTCGATTTCCCGGCCCATCAACACAACTAAATGGAATAATTTTATTTACCGGCACTCTCATTTATCTCACCTTACGCTCTAATATACGACCGTTAATTGTTGCACCTGTTCCTAAATGAGTTGTACTTTGTAGAACACGCTCTCCCTTTTTATACTTTTCTATTTCAGAACGTTTTACTAAATATCCTGTCACGCGAATCACATCTGATTCTTTATTGTGAAATGATAAATATCTAATTTCTTTTGAAAAAGCACCTTTTATAATATCCAAAATATAATCTAGATTTTTATTAGCAGTACTTTCTATTGGAAATATGTCTCCTGTTCCCGAAGGAAAGTATTTATGAAACAAATTACATTGTAATAAATGATCTACTACATTTTCAGGTTCTTCTCCAATCGGAATTCTTGTTCCAGGTGATACCCCCTTATCTTCTGCAATTCCTACTTGTGCATGTAGTAAGTAATGATGATTTGTTGCTTCACAATATGGTGCAATATGATTTTGATTAAACTTATGAATAAGTTCCATAATCTCAACACCTATTTCATCTGCTTCCTTATCTTTTCCAAATCTCTTATCCATTCCTTCTAATTCACAAATGGTATTTACAGCCTCCGCAAGTCCAACTAAACCAAACATTGCAGTAAATTGTTCCCTTTCAATCAAACCTTCTTTCGCAAGAAAATGATTCTCAAAAAATCCACTTTCTTCAACAATAAACTTAACTCTTGCATCCATGAAACGCGCTTGCATATCTAGTACATATGGCAAAACATCTTCCATAAAATCTTTTTTTGATTTCGCTCTCTTTGCTATATTCCCTAAAATGAGTCGACATAATGTATACGATCCTCCACCATATGGCAAACCATTATAACAACTTGCGATTATATACTCACCCTGAAATTCTTTAGAAAACATTTTATGATTTGCAAAACTTGGCTTTGCACTTCTAAGCGATGTTTGTATTGCTCTTTTTGCATAATCATCTGGTGTTACACCTTCTTCATATCTAAATGTAATATTTGGTACAGCTTGTTCTAATTCTTCTTCCACTTCTAGTAATAGTCTGCCCACTCTTGTTTCTTTCGGCCCTAAATTTACATGAGAAAAACTATCCGGTATTGTACGATCAATATGAATCATAAAAAATTTCATAAATTTTTTTGCAGTCTCGTCATCTATTTCATGAATAAATGGTTCTAACAATTCATCTAATGCACCTAAGTACACTGGATAATTCGTAACACTTGGAACGTGTTTGTATAAAATAAGCAAATGATTTAATGCTTCAAAGAAATCTTTTGGAGCTTCTAACTGCAAAAATTTGCTTCCTTTTTTCATAAATTGATCATATTTTGGTGCAATATAACGTGGTCGAAGTGGTGCATTTCCTTCAAACAAATCACAAATACATTGTTTTCCCTCTACTGGTTCTAATAACTCTTCAATTCCAGCAGGTAAATCTAATACCTCTAGTAAAGAGTCAGCCTTACTTGCTAAGTTTGTTAATTTTTGTTCATGAGTAAGGCATGGACTTTTAATGATATTTAATATATCATTTCTAGTCGATTCTACTCTTTCCATAGAAATTGCTCTCATCGTGAACCTCCTTTCTCATTCGTATGTGTATGGTATTATTATACACTAATTCATAAATTATTTGAACGTTTTATTCAATTAAAATGATTTTAAAACATATGCATTTTAAAATAGAGTAGAGAAATAATTGCTATTCATGTAGCTTAAATTTCTATAAATGGCCTTTGGGGTTTCCATTATTTCAAAACAATTACCCTTATTTTATGTCTTAACCATTGTCCAAACTCATCCATAAACTGTTTCATCATTCCGATTCTGAAATAATTAATCTATCCTCTTACAATCTCATTCACACGCTTGATTGTTACAACTAATGGTCGCGCGATTGCTTTGTTTCTTTTGAGGCATTCACTTAATTTCTGCTTTAACTTCTTTTTCTTTTCTGTGGTTGGTTTTACTTTCCAATCTCCACCATTTTTCAGAAATGTGAATCCGAGATATTTGCTTCTTGTAGGTCTGACTACTTTAGCCTTATCAAGTTTCTGTTCATAGGCTCAAGAACTTTGCTATGCGCTTCCTTCATTCACATCATTACTGATGCCAACTTGCGCTCCGCTACACTTGGCGGTAAATACCCGTGGCTAGACTTTTACTAGCTAGATTAGTGCCATGTCTGGCATACTCACAAAAAAAAAGGTCCCACAAAGGACCTTTTTTTAAGATTAATCTAAAATGTAAACATCACCATGTGCAGCTTCAAAATCTTCTTTTGTTTTTGCTACTACAATTTCACCAGAGATAATTTTCGCTTTGATTTCTTCTACTGCAGAAAGTGTTTCCGCAGAAAGTAAATCTGTTGTTGGTGCAATATCTACACCTGATGTTTCTAAATCATAAACTGTAATACCTGGTTGAAATGCATTTTCTACAATGTGTTTTGCTACATCATAACTTGCATTATCCACTCTCTTCATCGCTGAAGTAATAATAGTTTCTGGTGCAAGCGAGCTTTGATCTGAATCTACACCAATTGCTTTGATTCCAGATTCTTTTGCTGCTTCGATTAAACCAAGTCCTGTTCCGCCAGCCGCATGGAAAACAACATCCGCTCCATTTGTAATCATAGAAGTTGTTAATGCTTTACCTTGTCCTGGATCTCCGAAAGAATTTGCATTTACTTGTTGAACTGTTGCATCTGGATTAGCATCTAACACACCTGCAACAAAGCCATATCCAAATTCATGCATAATAGGTGTTGACATTCCTATTAAAAATCCAACATTATTCGATTCACTTTCTAAACCTGCAATATAACCTACTAAATATGATGCTTCTGCTTGTTCAAACATTAAGCAAGCTACATTTGGTAAATCTGCACATGTACTATCATCCAAAATTGCAAATTTTTGATCTGGATATTCTACCGCTGCTGAATAAGTTGCATCTGCTAACATAAATCCTACACTAATAATTAAATCATATTCTTCATCAATAAATGTTTCAATATTTGTTTGATAATCTGCATCTGTTGAAGATTCAAGATAATTTACTGTAATACCAAATTCATCTGATGCTCTTTGCAATCCTTCCCAAGAAGATTGATTAAAAGAACCATCATTCACACCACCTGTATCTGTTACCATTCCTACTTTAAAATCTGATGCCGCTACTTCCTTTTCTACTTCCTCTGTCACTTCTGTCATTGCATCTGTTGATGTACTTTCACTTGTTGCTGGTGTACTACCACATGCAACCATAGAAAAAGCCATAATCGAAACTAAAATTACTGACAATAATTTCTTCATCATTTCATCCTCCATTCTTTTTCAATTCATCCTCCAATATTAAATAATCATAGGAGAATTAATTGAAATAATTCCCCTATGATTATGTTTATATCTTATCATTCCTATTAATTTTATGCAATAAATTTTATAGTATTTTTATGATTTAACCAAAACATCCAATTGTGGAAATGGGATAGAAATTTGATGTTCATCTAATGTTTCTTTTATTTTTTCCGTCAAATCCCATTTACTTTTCCAATAATTTTCTGTCAGTACATAACAGCGTACACCTAATATAACGCTATGATCCCCTAAAGAGTCAACATATACAAAATATTCACAATCTTTTAATGTATTTTCAAATTCTCCAACCATTTTAGTCAACACTTCTTTTGCCAATTTAATGTTTGTAGCATATGAAACACCTACTAAAATATCTATTCGACGATTAGGCGATTGCGTAGTATTCGTTAAGCTTGTATTTGCCAATGCTCCATTTGGCAATACAATTACCTTATTATCTGGTGTTGTTAATTTTGTGTAAAAAAGTTCTATTTCTGTAACAATTCCTTCATTTTTATTTGTATCTTCAATAATATAGTCACCTATTCGAAATGGCTTTAACAATAAAATCAATACTCCACCAGCAAAATTTGACAAACTTCCTTGTAATGCTAAACCAATAGCAACCCCCGCCGAACCAATAACTGCAACTACACTCGTTGCCTCCAATCCAAAACTTGATGCAACAAGAAAAAATAACAAAATATAAAGCGCCGCTTTAATAAAAGAATCTAAAAATTGTATGACTCCTTGGTCCGCATTTGATTTTATCAATGATTTTTTTACAATCTTTCGAATAATTTTTATCAATTGAATTCCAATAATTATAAAAACAAATGCTAAAACAACTTGAATGCTTAAACGAAATGCTTTTTCAGGCAGTTCTTCAATAAATTTTTCAACCATATTTTTATCAATTATCTCAAGTCCAAGACCTAAATCTTCTATTTCTATTTGATCCATTTATTTCTCCCATCTATTTTTTATTTTTCACTTTTCGTTCTGCCTTTTTTTGATGTTGTGTCCCCTCTAAGAATGAAATATCAGCCTCAATGACTTTTTCTTGAATAGAATCTTTTAAAAGTTGTGTTTTCAAAAGAGTTGCTTTTCTCTTTGCCTCTTCTTCTAATTTTATTCTTATTTTTTCTGCTTTAGCAAATGCTCTTTCCAATAATTCTTCTTCACTAAATGGAATAAATTCATATATTTGTATAGCAAGAGGTTGCAATGTAATCGCAATAGAATTTTCTCTTCCATCAAATTCTATCTCTTGCGTTTCTAATAAAAGATCTTTTGTTTTATAAGAACCACCATATTTTACATCATTTGAATTTAATACTTCTTTATATCGTCCTTCAAAAACTACCCCTATTCTATGATCCTCAATCATTACGTTTGAGAAATTTATAACAACAAGTAACGAATCCTTTATAAAACGTCCTTTTCTTGTATAACTTATCACACAATCATTATTATTAATACAATTGTTCCATTCAAACCCTTCTGGATAATGATCTAATTCATGTAATGCTTTTTTTGATTTATATAATAAATTTAAATCTTTAACAAGTTCTTGCAATCCTTTATGAAGTGGATATTCTAATAAATTCCATTGTATACTTCTTTTCTCATTCCATTCATCAAACTCTCCAATATCTTGCCCCATAAATAATAATTTTTTTCCTGGATGCGTATAGAAGTACCCATAACTAGCACGCAAATTTGCAAATTTGTCTTCGATTTCACCAGGCATTTTTCCTATCAAAGAAGATTTTCCATGTACTACTTCATCATGAGAAAATACAAGCATAAAATGTTCACTATAGGCATATATCATACTAAATGTTAATTCACTATGATGATGCGAACGAAAATAAGGATCATAACTAATATAATTCAAATAGTCATTCATAAATCCCATATTCCATTTCAAATCAAATCCTAATCCCTCATCATTTAAATCTCCCGTAATTTTAGGCCATGCAGTAGATTCTTCTGCAATCGAGATTGCTCCTCTACCACGTTTTTTAATTATACTATTTAGATGTTTTAAAAATTCAATTGCTTCTAAATTTTCATTCCCACCATAAATATTTGCTATCCATTCTCCATCTTGTTTCCCATAATCAAGATATAACATAGAAGCAACTGCATCAACGCGTATTCCATCCACATGGAATTGTTCAATCCAATATAGTGCATTTGCAATTAGATAATTACTAACCTCTTCACGCCCATAATTATATATTAGTGTTCCCCAATGCGGATGTTCTCCTTGTCGTTTATCAAGATGTTCATAAAGACATGTTCCATCAAAATTTGAAAGTCCATAAATATCTTTTGGAAAATGTGCCGGTACCCAATCAAGTATAATACCAATATTTTCTTTATGAAGTTCATTAACAAAAAACATAAAATCTTCTGGAGTACCATATCTACTTGTAGGTGCATAATATCCAATCACTTGATATCCCCATGATTCATCCAATGGATGTTCTAAAATCGGCATCAATTCAACATGTGTATATCCAACTTCTTTCACATAGTCAATAACCTTTTTGGCCAATACTCTATAATTCAAGTATGTTCCATCTTCTGTCTGTGCAAAAGAACCTAAATGCAATTCAAATAAAGACATTGGTTCATGCAATACGTTTTGCATTTCTCTTTTAGAAATATATGCATCATCTTCCCAACAAAACTTTGGAAATTCATATACAACAGAAGCACTGTCTGGACGAAGTTGTTGCAAACAAGCATATGGGTCAGCTTTTAATGTCACTACATCACCTGCTGTCATAATAGAAAATTTATAATTATCATATGGTTTTGCATAAGGTATAAAACACTCAAAAATTCCAGATTCATAAGTTTTTTCCATAGGATCTATTAATCGATCCCAATTATTAAAATCGCCAACTACACTTATAGATGTTGCATTAGGTGCCCAAACAGAAAAATGAATTCCATCTATGTTTTGAACCGACATAGGGTGTGCCCCCAATATTTTATAAATTTCATAATGAATTCCAGCATGAAATAATGCAATATCTTCTTTTGAAATAATTGGATATTGCTCATAAAAATCATAACGCTTATGTATGATTCCATGTTCATCTTCCACTAGGTAATAATAATTCCCTAGTATTTTTTTAGGAAACATATAAGCAAAATATCCTGCTTCATCTTGTTGAAGCATTTCATATTTTTTTGCATCACTATCAAGAATTAATAATACAGATTTTGCATTTGGATAAAACAATTGAAACACAGTATTTCTACCCATATATTGTCTGCCAAGTATGGTACTGCATTTAGATTCTTCCCCATAAATAATTCCCTCAATTTTTGGCCAATTCATTAAATTATATAATTTATCCCTCATAATTGCTCTCCCATTCTTCTCTAATATTTCTAAATTTTTCAAATTTGTAATTTAGATTAAATGAATAAATAACCCACTTCTTAATTTTGGTTCAAACCACGTTGATTTTGGTGGCATTAAAAGATCATGATCTGCAACTGAAAATAATTCTTCCATTGAAGTTGGATATAAACTAAATGCTACTTTACAATCCTCTTTCACTCGTTTTTCTAATTCTTCCATTCCCCTAATTCCACCAATAAAATCTATTCTATTATCTGTCTTTGGGTCTTTAATATTTAAAATCGGATCTAAAATATAATCTTGTAATATAGAAACATCTAAAGATTCTACAATATCTTCAATTTTATCACCATTCATAAATGTTAATTTATACCACGAATTCTCTAAATACATTCCAAATGTATTTCTAACTGTCGGTTTGTATTGTACATCACCCATATTTTCTATTTTAAAATTCTTCGTAAGTTCACTTAAAAATGATTCTTTATCATAAGAATTTAAATCTTTAACTACTCGATTATAATCTAAAATTTCAAGTTGAGACTTTGGAAACAATACCGACAAGAAATAGTTATAGGATTCATCTCCTTTATGTTTCTTATTATTCTCGTGTCTTCGTCTTCCAACTTTTACGGCAGAAGCACATCTATGATGTCCATCCGCTATATAAATATCTGAAATAGTTAAAAAAGCAGCTTTAATTTTTTTAACCTGTTCTTGTTCATCGATCATCCATCCTCTATGTATAATACCATCGTCTGCAGAAAACTCAAAAATTGGTGAATTTACTTTTTGTGCAGCAACTATATCATTGATTCGATCCTCATCTCTATATGCTAAAAAAATAGGGCCTGTTTGAGCACTACAAATATCTATATGACGAATTCGATCTAATTCTTTTTCTTCTCTTGTATTTTCATGTTTTTTTATTCTATTGTTTTCATAATCTTCTATATGCGAAACAGCAACAAGCCCTGTTTGAATTCTTCCATTCATTTCCAGTTCATAAATATAGTATGCTTCTTTTTCATCTTGTATGAAATTTTCATGGGCTATCCATTCATTTAATAATTCTTTTGCTTTTTCATAAACACAATCGTCATAAGTCCCTACAGTATCTGGAAAGTTGCTTTCTGCTCGATCAATTCTCAAAAAAGAAAGTGGATTTTTCAATACAATTTCTTTTGCCTCACTTCGATTATATACATCATACGGTAATGCCGCTATACTTGATATCTTATCATGTTTTGGTCTTACTGATTTAAATGCTTTTATATTTGCCATATTATTTCGCTCCTTTTTTGATATATATATATTGTATATTTTGACATCACATAAGGCAAGTGATATATTTATAAAAAGGAATTTTTTTTAAGAAAGGAAATTATATGAATCAAGAAGAAAAACAGTTTTTAGACAAGATTAATGAATATGCAGAAAAGGTAATGCCAGATATAGATCCAAGAAAAGTACGCATTTCAGAACAAATTGATAAGTTACGTCCTATATTACAAGAACTTGCAATGATTGAAAAAAAATCAGTAGAAGATATCTTTATTAAATATATGGATTTAGCGACCGAAGCAAGTATTATAAACGAAAACAAATTAAATGAAGATTTTAAAGATATTTTTAATCCACTTGGAAACAAATAGCTTGATCGAACAAAAAAGTTGGCACATTGATGTATGCCAACTTTTTCTTTTTATTTTACGATACGAACTCTAACAACACCTTCTACCGCTGCTAATTTATTTACTAATTCTTCTGTTGCACTTGTTTCAATATCAAACATAGAATACGCAACATCACCTCTTGATTTATTTGTCATATCTGTAATATTAATTCCATTATCACCAATAATAGATGCTAATTGACTAATCATATTTTTGATATTTGCATGGAATACAGCAATTCTTCCAGCTTGATTACAAAATCCCATATCACATGTTGGATAATTTACACTATTGATAATATTTCCATTTTCTAAATAATCCATCAATTGATCTACAGCCATTATTGCACAATTATCTTCTGATTCTTCTGTTGAAGCACCAAGATGTGGGATAACAATACAACCTTTTGCTCCAGCTGTTGTAGTATTTGGAAAATCTGTAACATATTTTCCAATTGCATTTTCATTTAAAGCTTCAATCACATCTGCTTCATTAACAAGAAGGTCACGAGCAAAATTTAAGATAACAACATTTTTTTTCATTTTTGCAATTGAATCTTTATTAATCATACCTTTTGTTTCATCAAGAAGAGGGACATGAATTGTAATGTAATCACATTCCGCATAAATTTCATCCAAATTAAGAACACGATTTACGTCACGACTTAAATTCCATGCAGCATGAACAGATACAAATGGATCATATCCATATACTTTCATTCCTAAATTCTTTGCCGCATTTGCAACCTTTACACCAATTGCTCCTAAACCAATAATTCCAAGTTTTTTTCCTTCTAATTCTGTACCAGCAAAATTTTTCTTTTCTTTTTCTGCTGCTTTTGCAATAGATGCGTCTGATGCATTTTCATTTACCCAATTGATACCACCTACAACATCACGCGCAGCAAGTAACATACCAGCTAATACTAATTCTTTTACACCATTTGCGTTGGCACCTGGTGTATTAAATACTACAATTCCTTCTTTTGCATAAGTATCAAGCGGAATATTGTTTACTCCAGCTCCAGCTCTTGCAATAGCCAAAAGATTACTAGAAGCTTTCATATCATGCATAACAGCACTGCGTACTAAAATACCTTCTGCGTCATCTACTGCATCTACTTTTGTATAATTAGTATCAAATTTACTTAAACCAATTTGCGCAATTGGATTTAAACAATGATATTTAAACATTGTGTTTCTCCTTTTCTTCTATTTGTTCTCTTCTTCAAATTTTTTCATAAACGCTACTAATTTTTCAACACCTTCTTTTGGCATTGCATTATAAATACTTGCACGCATACCGCCTACCGAACGATGTCCTTTTAAGTTTTCAAATCCAGCAGCTTTTGATTCTTTAACAAATTTTGCATCTAATTCATCATTTCCAGTTACAAATGGTACATTCATAAGAGAACGATCTTTTTTCTCAACAGTAGCATGAAACAATTCACTACTATCAAGGAAATCATAAAGAATTGCTGCTTTTTCTTCATTCATTTGCTTCATAACAGATAAACCACCAAGATTTTTTAACCATTTAAATACTTTACCACAAATGTAAATACCATAAGCTGGTGGTGTATTGTATAATGATGCATTGTCTGAATGAATTTTATATTTTAACATAGTTGGTGTGCCTGGTAAGGTATCTTCTGTAATTAAATCCTCACGAATAATTACAACAACAACACCTGCAGGACCAATATTTTTTTGAACACCTGCATAAATCATGCCATATTTTGTCACATCCACTGGTTCAGACAAAATACAAGATGATAAATCAGCTACTAATACTTTTCCTTTTGTATTTGGAAGTGTGTGATATTTTGTACCATAAATTGTATTATTTTCACAAATATGTACATAATCTGCATCTTCTGAAATTTCTAAATCTGAACAATCTGGTATGTATGAAAATGTTTTATCTTCACTACTTGCAATTTTATTAGCTTTTCCATAAATAGAACCTTCTTGAAATGCTTTTTTTGCCCATTGACCTGTTATTATATAGTCAGCTACTTTATTTTTCATTAAATTCATAGGGATCATAGCAAATTGTGTGCTTGCACCACCTTGTAAAAATAACACTTTGTAATTATCTGGAATATTAAGTAAATCTCTCAAATCTGCTTCTGCTTCTTTAATTATTGTTTCAAAAGCTTTCGATCTATGACTCATTTCCATCACCGACATACCGGTTTTGTTATAATCTAACATCTCTTGACTTGCTTCTTTTAATACGTCCTCTGGCAATACTGCTGGACCTGCTGAAAAGTTATAAATTCTAGACACTTCTTACTTCCTCCTTTTTTATCCATAAAACTGATTGTACAACTATCTTTTGTATTCGTCAACACTTTAGTCAATTAAATCATCAGCATCAAATGATTCACTTATTGGTGCTCCTGCTGGAACCATTGGAAACACCTTATCATCTTCTTCAATGATACAATTTAATAATACTGGTTTTTTTAATGAAATGGCTTTCTCTATTGCTGGGCCAACCTCTTCCTTTTTCGTTACCAAAATAGCTTCACATCCTAGCCCTTTTGCAACAACACAAAAATCGACTTTATCATCAAAAATAGTTTGCGAATATCTATGATCATAAAATAACGTTTGCCATTGTCTTACCATGCCTAATACATGATTGTTAATAACTACTTGAATAATTGGAATATTATATCTACTTGCTGTTGCAAGTTCATTCATATTCATACGAAAACATCCATCACCTGCAATATTAATACAAACTTTTTCAGGCACTCCCATTTTTGCACCAATGCAAGCCCCTAAACCAAATCCCATTGTACCAAGACCACCAGATGTTAAAAAAGTTCTTGGATTTGTATATTTATAATATTGCGAAGCCCACATCTGATGTTGTCCAACATCTGTAGTAATTACAGCTTCCCCATTTGTGATTCGATCAATTTCTTCAATAATATAAGGGCATGTCAGCTTATGTGTTTCATATTTTAACGGATATTTTGCTTTCAACTCTTTAATATGATCTAACCACTCACTATGATCTTGTTGTGTAATTCTATTATTAAGCTGAGTAAGTACCTCTTTTAAATCCCCAACTATAGATGTATCTACACGAATATTTTTACCGATTTCCGCAGCATCAATATCAATATGAATGATTTTTGCATTACTTGCAAAGCGATTTGGATTTCCAATAACACGATCGGAAAATCTAGCGCCAAGTGCAATTAATAAATCGCATTCACTAACTCCTAAATTAGAAGTCTTCGTTCCATGCATACCTATCATTCCTGTATATCGTTCATCCGTTGCATCAAAAGCACCTTTTGCCATTAATGTATCACAAAGTGGAGAATCAATTAATGATGCAAATGTACGAACTTCTTCAGATGCATCGGAAATGATAGCTCCTCCACCTAAATAAATAAATGGTTTTTTTGAATGTTCTATTAAAGAAATTACCGCTAACAAATCCTCTTCATTACAGGAATGTTCCTTCATATTGATACGAATTGTTTCTTTCGTATATTCACAAGTTGCTGCTGTAACATCTTTTGTAATATCTACAAGAACAGGACCTGGTCTTCCTGCTTTTGCCAAAGCAAATGCTTTTCTCAATGTTTTTGCAAGTTGCGAAATATCTTTCACAATATAGCTATGTTTTGTAATCGGCATCACAACGCCTGCAATATCAATCTCTTGAAAACTATCTTTCCCAAGAAGTGGTAATGTTACATTTGCTGTTATTGCTACTAAGGGAGTAGAATCCATGTGTGCTGTTGCTATTCCAGTAACAAGATTTGTTGCACCTGGTCCGCTTGTTGCCAAACACACTCCTACTTTTCCAGTCGCTCTTGCATATCCATCTGCAGCATGGGCCGCCCCTTGTTCATGACTAGTTAAAATATGAAATATTTCATCTTTATGTTTATATAATTCATCGTATACATTTAAAATCGTTCCGCCTGGATACCCAAAAACTGTATCCACATTTTGCTCTTTTAAACACTCAATTACAATCTCTGCTCCTGTTAAGATCATTAATTTCATACACCTTTCTATTTGCTACTTTACACTTTAAGAACCGCTCCTGTATTTCCACTTGTAACCATTGAACAGTATCTTGCTAAATATCCCGTTGTTATTTTTGCTTCTCTAGGAACCCATTCTTTTCTTCTAATTTCTAATTCTTCCTCACTTACAATCATATTAATTGTATTTTCTGGAATATTAATTTCAATTCGATCCCCTTCTTTTACAAGTGCAATTGGTCCTCCAACTGCTGCTTCTGGTGAAACATGTCCAATCGATGCACCTCTTGAAGCTCCCGAGAATCTTCCATCCGTGATTAACGCAACACTTGAACCAAGCCCCATACCTGCAATTGCAGAAGTAGGATTTAGCATTTCACGCATTCCTGGTCCACCTTTTGGTCCTTCATATCGAATCACTACTACATCACCTGCTACGATTTTACCGCCTTTAATAGCTGTAATTGCATCTTCTTCACAATCAAATACACGAGCTGGTCCTGCATGTACAAGCATTTCTTCTACAACTGCTGAACGTTTTACTACACAAGTATCAGGAGCAAGATTTCCTTTTAATACTGCAATTCCACCAACTTCACTATATGGATTTTCGATAGGACGAATTACTGTTTCATCTTTATTCACTGCTTTCTCAATATTTTCTCCAATTGTTTTTCCTGTAACTGTAATTAAGTCTTTTTTAATTAAATTCTTTTTACTTAATTCTTTCATTACAGCATACACACCACCTGCTTCATATAAATCCTCAATATAAGTGTGCCCTGCTGGTGCAAGATGACATAAATTTGGAGTTTTTGCACTAATTTCATTTGCAAGATCTAAATCTAATTCAATTCCAGCAGCATGCGCAATAGCTGGTAAATGAAGCATAGAATTTGTAGAACATCCAAGTGCCATATCTACTGCTAATGCATTTAAAAAAGCATCTTTTGTTAAGATATCACGAGGTTTGATATCTTTTTCTATTAATTCCATAATTTTCATTCCTGCATGTTTTGCAAGACGAATTCTTTCTGAATAAACAGCAGGAATTGTTCCATTTCCTTCTAATCCCATACCAATCGCTTCTGTTAAACAATTCATTGAGTTTGCTGTATACATTCCAGAGCAAGAACCACATGTAGGGCAAGCCTTTTCTTCTAATTCTGTTAATTCTTCTTCTGTTATTTTTCCAGCTGCATGAGCACCTACTGCTTCAAACAAACTAGATAAGCTTGTTTTTTCACCCTTCACTTTTCCAGCAAGCATTGGTCCACCCGATACAAAAATAGTAGGAATATTTAATCTTGCTGCTGCCATTAATAATCCTGGTACATTTTTATCACAGTTTGGAATACAAACAAGAGCATCAAATCCGTGCGCCATTGCTACACATTCCGTACTATCTGCAATCAAATCTCTTGTTACAAGAGAATATTTCATCCCAACATGTCCCATAGCAATTCCATCACATACTGCAATCGCTGGAAACATAACTGGTGTTCCTCCTGCCATTGCTACACCCATTTTTACAGCATCTGTAATTTTATCTAAATTAATATGACCTGGAACAATTTCATTGTAGGAACTAACAATTCCAACTAATGGACGCTCCATCTCTTCTTTTGTGTATCCTAATGCATTAAATAATGATCTATGTGGCGCTACATTTGCACCTTTTTTTACTGAATCACTTTTCATAACAATCTCCATTCTTTTTTATATGTTCTCTTTTTACAAATTAAATTAAGTGTAACAAGTTCTATAAAAAACTTCAAGTTATAAAATCATTACAACTTATGACTTTATTGCATTTACAAGTAAGTCTCCCATTTGTGTACATCCAACTAATTCCTTACCTTCGCTATAAATATCTTTTGTGCGATATCCTTGCTCTAATACCTTTTTTACTGCTTCTTCGATTTTTGCAGCTTCTTCATCTAGATCAAAAGTAAATTTCAACATCATTGCCGCAGATAAAACAGTTGCAATTGGATTAGCTACATCATGTCCTGCAATATCAGGTGCTGAACCATGACTTGGTTCATATAAGCCAAATCTAGTATCATTTAAACTTGCCGAAGGTAACATTCCAATAGAACCAGTAATCATACTTGCTTCATCTGATAAAATATCCCCAAACATATTCTCTGTTAAAACTACATCAAATTGATTTGGATCCTTTACAAGTTGCATTGCACAATTATCTACAAGCATATGTTCTAATTCCACATCAGGATAATCTTTTGCCACTTCATTAACAACAGCTTTCCAAAGTCTAGAGGAATCAAGAACATTTGCTTTGTCAACACTTGTTACTTTTGCTTTTCTTTTTTTTGCAATTTCAAATGCTTTTATTGCGATTCTCTTAATCTCATTTTCATTGTATACCAAAGTATCAGTAGCCGTTCTTACTCCATCTATTTCTACTGTATTTCTTTCCCCAAAATAAAGTCCACCTGTTAATTCTCTCATAATCAACATATCAAATCCCGCATCCGCAATTTCGGCACGAAGCGGACATGCATCAGCTAATTCTTTATATAAGAGTGCTGGTCTTAAATTTGCAAATAAGTTTAAGGCTTTTCTTATTCCCAATAGTCCTGCTTCTGGACGTTTATTTGGTGGTAATTGGTACCATGATGACGTATTCGTATCTCCACCAATGGATCCCATTAAAATTGCATCCATTTTTTTTGCTGTATGAATTGCCTCTTCTGTAAGGGGAATTCCATGTACATCAATAGATTCTCCACCTAACAATATATCTGTATATTCTATAGAATGATTGTATTTTTCACAAATTGCATCTAAAACTTTTCTTGTTTGTCCAATAATCTCTGGACCAATTCCATCACCTTTAATACATCCTATGTTTAATTTCATACATATTCCTCCATTATAAAGCTTCTGCTCTTTTTCATTTTAATAAAAATAGTATAACATAATTATACAATTCCTTGTAATGAATATCTTTTATGTTATCCATAACTTTAAGTTATAAAAAAGCTGCTATCAAAAATTTGATTGCAGCTTTCACTCTTTTTATTCTCCAGCTTTTTCCACTTGTGAAATGGCTGATTTTTGCATTGGTATTCTACAATTCTTATTGTTACCAAATTCAACAATAACCGTATCTTCTGTAATATCAATAATAATTCCATAAAATCCACTACTTGTTAATACGCTATCTCCTATTTCTAAAGAAGCAAGCATCGAGCCAACTCTTTTTTGTTCTTTCTTTTGTGGACGTATCATCATAAAGTAAATAAATGCTCCAAATATAACAACATAACCTACCATTATAAATCCAGCCCCTTGTGTGCTAGCTTCTGTTAATAACATTCCCATTTTTTAAAACTCCTTTCAAAAGTTCTTTCTTTTTTATACATATTAGAAATAATACACAAAATTCATATTACTATCAAGTAGTTTAGAAAAATTTATAATTCCTTAATCTAGAATTCACCATTCATAGTATCTAATTTATTTTTTTTATATTGCATAAATCTGCCTTGATCTAATGCTTCTCTAATCTCTTCCATCATTGTGTTATAAAAATACAAATTATGAAGAACACAAAGACGCATACCTAACATTTCCTTTGCTTTTAACAAATGTCGAATGTAAGCTCTTGAATATCTTCTACATGCAGGACAATTACATCCTTCTTCAATTGGTCCCATATCTTTTTCAAATTTCACATTAAACAGATTGATCTTTCCCTTATTTGTATAGAGATGTCCATGTCTTCCATTTCTTGAAGGATATACACAATCAAAAAAATCTACACCTCGTTCTACTGCCTCTAATATATTAGCTGGGGTTCCAACCCCCATAAGATACGTTGGTTTATTGATTGGTAAATATGGAATTGTTTCCTCTAAAACATAATACATCTCTTCATGGGATTCCCCTACCGCAAGGCCACCTAAGGCATATCCTGGTAAATCAAATTCAGAAATGCGTTTCGCATGCTCTATTCTAATATCTTTATATATAGCACCTTGATTAATTCCAAATAATAATTGATTCTTGTTAATGGTATCTTCTAAACTATTCAAACGATACAACTCCTTTTTACTTCGTTCTAGCCAACGAGTCGTTCGTTCAACAGATGGTATTACATATTCTTTTTCTGCTTTTGCAGGTGGACATTCATCAAATGCCATTGCAATAGTAGATCCCAAATTTGATTGTATTCTCATACTTTCTTCAGGTCCCATAAAAATTTTACGTCCATCAATATGCGAACTAAAATACACACCTTCTTCTTTTATTTTTCGAAGTCCAGAAAGCGAATATACTTGAAAGCCGCCAGAATCTGTTAAAATAGGTTTATCCCAACTCATAAACTTATGAAGGCCACCAACTTCTTTGATTAATTGATCACCTGTACGTACATGGAGATGATACGTATTTGATAATTGCACTTGTGTTTTTATGCCTTCTAAATCTTCCGTAGAAACCGCACCTTTAATAGCGGCAACCGTTCCAACATTCATAAAAACAGGGGTCTGAATCGTCCCATGAACTGTTTCAAACTCCCCTCTTTTTGCTCTGTTTTCTTGTTTTAATATTTTATATTCACCTAACATTTAATTTTCTAATCCTTTCTAGTCATCTAATCTTTCTATAAACTCTTCTAATGTAATTGCCTCTTCCATTATAACCGTGGCTGCCGCAACTCCAACATAACGATAATGCCATGGTTCATAAGATATTCCTGTAATTTCTTCTTTGTCTTCTGGATAGCGTAATATAAATCCATAATGATATCCATTTTCTTTTAACCAAATGCCAGCCTTTGTTTCTCCAAATCCAACATTCAACATATTATATGTATCACTTAGAAAATCAATTGCAAGACCAATTTGATGTTCACTTGCACCCGGAACTGTTACCGTTTGTGATGAAAGCTGGTATGCTTCTAAATAAGAGCAACCTTTTTGAATGTATTGTTTGATTTTACGTTCTAAAAGATATTCTTGCCTTGAATAATCACGAAAAGATGAACAAACAATTAAACTTACACCATCTTTTTTTGCTGCCTTTAACATTAATAACAAATCATTTAAAATTCTTTCGTCACATTGCATAGAACCCATAATAGTTCCTAATGTAAAATCATACTCATCAGGGATTGGATTTTGCTTATTAATTAATACAAGATTCCAATCTTCTTTTGAAAATCTCTCCTGTAATTCATAGCTTGTATCTATCTCTTCAACTATTGCTTCTAAATCATTCTCTTTTAAAATTTCATCTACCGAATACATATCTGCATCAGGATCATATTCCACTTCCTCAAATTCTTCTGAATATACATTTTCTTGATAAGGCACTTCTACCTCTTTTATCCCTTCCCGAAAAGAAGGCGATGCAAAACTTGAAGTAGTTACAAACATGAAAAATGAAATACATATACCTATAATTTTCTTTTGATTCCATGCAATTTGAACGAATAATCTATAAATACATATTATTACTATCATTACTAAAAATAAAATAGGCTTTAATATTTTATTTTTTTTCCCAATACTAATAAGACTAGAAATACATCTATCCTTCCAAATTTTCATTTATTTTTTCCCTCATATAATTTCCACAATATTTCATACTTAAATATATCACAATCTTTTTATTTGTACAGTACTTTTCCTTTAAATTATACGATATTTTCTAAGAATCTTGTCTTTTTTTCTAAATATAGGTATACTATAAAAGAATTTTATTTGATTTTTTTTATTCTATATTTTTACTGGAGGAATTTATGGCTGGATCAACACTAGGAACAATTTTTAAAATCACAACTTGGGGAGAATCACATGGCAAAGCATTAGGTGTAGTAATCGACGGATGTCCTGCTGGTTTATCTCTAACTGAATCAGATATTCAACTCTATTTAAACCGCAGAAAACCCGGACAAAATAAATATACAACACCTAGAGTAGAAGGCGATCTTGTACAAATTCTTTCTGGCGTATTCGAAGGCAAAACAACGGGCACAAGTATATCACTTTTAATAGAAAATACCTCACAACGTTCTCATGATTATTCTGAAATTTCAAATTTTTATAGACCAGGTCATGCTGACTTTACATTTGATGCTAAGTATGGATTTCGTGATTATAGAGGTGGCGGAAGAAGTTCTGGTCGAGAAACAGTTTCTCGCGTAGCTGCAGGTGCTATTGCTATCTTAATTTTAAAAGAATTAGGAATTGAAATTACAACATATACATCTTCTATAGGCCCAATCTCAATGAATGATTATTCATTTGACAAAGAAGCCATTTTACAAACACCTACATACATGCCAAATTTTGCAGCAAGCGAAAAAGCATCACAATATTTAGAACAATGTATGAACGAAGAAGATTCTTCTGGTGGTGTTATAGAATGTATCATTAAAGGTGCTCCTGTAGGAATTGGCGAACCTGTTTTTGAAAAGCTTGATGCAAATTTAGCAAAAGCCATTCTTTCTGTAGGTGCAACAAAAGCAATTGAATTTGGTGATGGCATTCAAGTTGCTTTAGAAAAGGGCTCTACTAATAACGATGCATTTTATATGTCAAATGGAAAAATAGTAAAAAAAACAAATCACTCTGGAGGAATTCTTGGTGGAATGAGTGATGGTGATGAACTTATTTTCAAGACATACATCAAACCAACACCTTCCATACATAAAACACAGCAAACTGTGAATAAACAATTTGAATCCATTGATATAAATATAAAAGGACGTCATGATCCTGTAATCGTACCACGAGCAGTTGTTGTCATTGAATCAATGGCTGCGCTTACACTTTTAGATTTAATGCTTGTAAATATGACGACAAAATTAGATTGTATCAAAGACTTTTACAAAAAAAATTAAATAATTAAAAAATACCCCTAAAAGATAGTAGCATCAGTTACTATACCTTCTAGGGGCATTTTTTATATTTTATGAAGAATAATACAGTTTGGTCTATCTACTTTCATTTCTTTTCCATTCATTACAAGCGTTTTCTTCTCTAAATCTACTGTAAAAAATGTCATAGTATTAGATTCATGATTTAATGATACTAAGTGCTTATTATTTGGGAATAGCGCAACATCTTTTGGATAATCTCCACTGATTGGTAAACAAAAAATCTTTTCTAATAATCCTGTATTTTCATCAATTTTATAAATAATTACACTATTATCTCCTGCATTTGAACAATACAAATATTTATAATCATGAGATAAATCAAGTGCACTTGCAGCACTTGAAGATGCATGATAATCATTTAAAGTTGAAATCGTTTGGATTTTTTCAAAATTTGGATTTTTTTCACTATTTATATATTTATATACTTCAATATAATTTTTCAATTCATGTATAATATAAATATAATTTCCATCTTTTGAAAATTTCACATGTCTTGGTGCCGATTCTTGCTCACTACGTATCATATCTACTAATTTTAACTTTCCTGTTTGATAATTTACGCGATATACATTTACATGATCCATCCCTAAATCTGCAGCCAATAAATATTCATTATCTCTTGTAATTTTGACACAATTGATATGCGGTCTAAAATTACGTTCCGCAATACTTCCTAAGCCTTTGTGATATATTTCATCTGTAATCTCGCCAATACTACCATCTTCATTAATACGAAGCACAGTTACTTTCCCATCGTGATACCCACCAACAAATAACAACTTATCCGTATGATCAGTAGACAAATAACATCCTCTCATTCCATTGATACTTGCAACATTAAGACTAGTTAATGAACCATCTTTTTCTATTTTATAAGACTCCACTCCTACGTCTGTTATAGAATATAAAAATTTTGAACTACGTGATATCGTAATATAAGAAGAATTTGTAATTTCTACTTGATCTTTCTCTATAAAACGTCCGTTTTCACAATCCACATCATAAATTTTAATACCGTGATTATGTCCTTGTGTATATGTTGACACATATGCTACATATTTATCTTGTCCCATGTTTTCCTCCATGTCAATTGCTTCTATTTTATTTAATTCTATCATAAGTAAAAAAAATTGTTAACCTATTTTTCTATTTTCTTTTCAAAAATCTGATATACTATAAAAAAACAATCATTAATTTTTAATTTAGGAGTATTATGAATCGTACATTTACTTATAACATTACAAAAGAATCTGCTGGAATGACAATTTTTAATTTTTTAAAATCTTTAGATTTTTCAACAAAAAATATTATTACTTTAAAGAAAATAGAACGTAGTATTTTAGTAAACGGTATTTGGGAATATGTTACATATACCTTAAAAGAAGATGACCTTCTTGTTATTACGTATACTGAAACAACTTTTAGTGAAAAAATCATTAAAGTACCTCTTGCATTTGAAATTATATACGAAGATGAAGATCTTCTTGTAATTAACAAACCCTCAAATATGCCAATTCATCCTTCTTTTAAGAATTTCGAGAATTCTCTTGCAAATGGAATTGCTTATTACTTATCTCAAAAAGGAGAAGACTTATTTACGTATCGCTGCATCAATCGATTAGATAAAGATACAAGCGGACTAACAATTATTGCGAAACATGAAATTAGTGCTGCCATCTTAAACAAACAAATGATAGAACATAAAATAAAAAGATGGTATCTTGCATTTGTGGAAGGAGTTCCAACAAAAAGACAAAATACCATAACTCTCCCAATTGGTCGCAAAATGCATTCTTCTATTGAACGATGTATTGATCATTCAAACGGTGAGTCTGCAATTACAACATATAAAGTGATAAAAGAATGTACCAATTATTCTATTGTATTATTACGTTTAAAAACAGGGCGTACCCATCAAATTCGAGTACATATGAAAGCTATTAATCATCCATTATTAGGTGACTATATTTATAATCCCACAAATACTGCTTTAAATCATCACGCTTTACATGCTGTAACGTTATGTTTTAAACATCCAATAACAAAAAAACCTTTATCCTTTCGTGCACCTCTTCCAAAAGAATTAGAAGATCTTATCTAATTCTTTCTGGAAAACCAATCTTTTTTTGCACCTTTCGAAGGGTCTTTGTTGCGTAATAATTTGCTTTTTCACTATTTTCTTTAATAACCATATCAATATATGCTTTATCTTTACTGAGGCGCCCAAATTCTTCTTGAATTGGCTTTAATGTTTGAGCAACACACTCACCAACTGCTAACTTAAATTCTCCATACCCACTATTTTCAAATGAAGATACAACTTCTTGTGGAGTAATATTATTACATGCACAATAAATATCAATTAAATTTTTAATTCCAAGTTGCTCATCATTATAGTCTATTTTTGCAACGGAATCTGTAACGGCACGTTTAAATTTACGGATAATTGTATCTGTGTCATCCATTAACATAATACTTGCATTTTGATTCTCATCTGACTTACTCATTTTTTTACTTGGTTCTTGTAAACTCATAATCTTTGCACCAGCTTTTCCAATATATGGCTCTGGTACAGTAAACACATCTCCATAAATTCCATTAAATCTTTGTGCAATATCTCTTGTAATTTCTAAATGTTGCAACTGGTCTTTTCCAACTGGAACAACATCTGCTTGGAATAATAAAATATCAGCTGCCATCAAAACAGGATAGGTAAATAGTCCAGAATTAATATTATCTTCATTTTTTGCTGATTTATCCTTAAATTGCGTCATACGACTCAACTCACCCATATAAGTATAGCAATTTAAAATCCATGATAACTCAGCATGTCCCGAAACATGAGATTGATAATAAATACAATTTTTCTTAGGATCTAATCCTGCCGCAATATATAAAGTTAGTAAGTCTCTAGCTCTTTTTCTCAATTCTGCCGGATTTTGTCTCACTGTAATAGAATGAAGATCTACTACAGAATAAAAACATTCATATTCATCACTTAATGTAACCCAATTTTTTAATGCTCCTAAATAATTCCCTAAAGTTAAGGTTCCTGTTGCTTGCATTCCGCTAAATAGTACTTTTTTATTATCAATCATTTCTTTACGCCTTTCAATTTTTACTACTAGATTGCTCATAATTTTATCATTCTAGTATCTATTCGTCAAGAAGGAGCTACGTATGTGATGCATACGTTAGCCCCCATTTTCTTACTCTGTATCTTCACATCCACAAAGATATGGTTCTGGTCTAGGTTGTGGTCTTAACACTGGTTCTTCTGGTCTAGGATATGGCCTATTACAAGAACATTCTGCTCTTTCACAAGGTCTAGGTTTTGGTTTATTGTTATTATTACAACAACACAATAACATAATAAGTACTAAGCAATTCATATCATTCTCCTATAATTATGATTACTGTACTATATGCATTAACTTATCTTCTGTTACCTTGTCTTCTAATACATTTTATATTTTTTAATTTGTTCTCTCCATCCTTCATTTTCATCCCACCTTTTTTGAACCGGTACGATATGATGTTTTATAAATGAAAATGTTATATCTTCTCCTTTTACAGAAAGCATATTTAATAAAAATTCTAAAATAACTCTTGTCTTCTCATGAAGTGGAGCTGGTTCTTTTCCTGTCTCATAATACTTTAATGGATTACTATCTTGATATGTATCTTTTGCATACACCTTACTAGCCGCAATTCGGTCCATAATCATCTCAACAATATATTCTACAGGCATCGGTACTGGTGCCATTCCTCCTGGAACTTCTTTTGTACTATAATCTATCCAATATTCATAATGATGTTTGTTTCTACCTTTGTGGTGCAACCACGAACTAGAATATCCAATATCTTCTCGTTCTGCATTATTAGGACTTCGGTCGCCTTGATAATATTTTGCCCCAACTAAAAATTCTTGTGGCATATACTTTGATAAATCATGGCAAATTCCTCTTTTATAAAGCCCAACACGAAAGCATCCTTTCAACACTAAATATTTATGATATGTGATTGTTTTAAAATGTTTTACTGCCTTCACTCATTTACTCCTAATCTGTTAATACTACAATACTTCTTGGTAAAATTGTAATAGATTTTTTCCCTATAAAATTTTCTTCAACCTTATTTTTCTTTACACTTGTATCAAATAAAATATTCCATTTCTTTTGTTGTTCTAGTTTTGGAAGTGCAAATTCATATTCTTCCCAATACATATTAATAGCAAAATAAACACTTTTTTTATTTTTTCCATCACTATATTTTCCACAAAACAAAATACCAACACTTCTCCCCAAATCATAACTAGATAACTTCCATGCTTCTTTTCCATGATAGGATAAGTCTGGAAACCCACAAGACAATGTATCTATTTGGGAAAACGGTTTTTCAAGATGTAAAATAGGATATTCTTTTCGAAAAGCAATTATTTTCTTTGTAAAAGAATATAGTTCCTTATTTTTTTCTAAATCATTCCAATTTAACCAAGAAATTGCATTATCTTGACAATAAGGATTGTTATTTCCATCTTGAGAATTTCCAAATTCATCTCCTGCAAAAATAAGTGGTATTCCTTGTGCCATATATAAAAATACAAGTGCATTTTTTATTTGTTGTTCTCTTAATTCCAATATACGTTTCTTTTTTGTATTTCCTTCCACACCACAATTCCAACTACAATTATTAAAATTACCATCTCTATTATTTTCACCATTTTTTTCATTATGCTTTATTTCATATGACACTAAATCTTTTAATGTAAATTCATTGTAATTCGACAAATAATTTATTTTTCCATATGACAAGGGATTTTCTTTTAATTGTACTAATCCATTTGGCAAAGAATTTTGATCACTTTTTAATAAAGACCTAATTGCATACATAAAATCTGTATTATAAGATGATAAGTTCTTATATTGTTTTCTTGAATCAAGTGACTTCACTGTTTGCTCATCAAAAGAATGATACCATATTTTTGTATTAGATAAAAATGGATCTGTCGCAATAAAAGAAATAGGAATATTATTTCCCAAAAGATGAACTCCATCAATATGATACTCATATACCCAATATTTAATCACCTCATATATAAATGAAGGTAAGATATATTCTGGAAAAAAGAATTGTAAAATAATTTCTATTCCTTCTTGATGCATCTTTTTTATAAATTCCTTAAATCCTCTAATACAGTTTTTTGATGTAAAATAGGAAGATTTAGGTGCAAAATAAAACGCCTCTTTATATCCCCAATAATTAATTACTCCTCTCGATAAATCATCACCTAATTGTTCTTTTGCTTCTCCATAAGACGATGGATTTTTTCTTATATCGTCTATTTCACTAAATTGATAACAAGGCATAATCTCAAGCGTATTTATACCTAGGTCCTTTAAATATTCTACCTTTTCTACAATACCTTCAAACGTTCCTCTGTGTTCTACTTGGGAGGAATGGTGTTTAGTAAATCCTCGCACATGTAATAAATAAGGAATACAGTCTTGATTTTTCCGAAAAATCGGCTTATCATTTTCCCAATCAAATTCTTCTCGTATAATTGTACACTTTAATTCCGATTTTTCTTTTCCCCATCCTTTGTCTCCAATAAAAGACTTACTATAAGGATCACAAAATAAGCGTTCATCTTCAAAAAGAAGATAGGAATATTTGTGATAATCAATTCCTTCAATTGTGATCACACCCATATTTCCTACCATAAATTCACTTGTACAAATAATAGAAATTTCTTCTTTTGTCTCTAAATTATAAAAAAGAATTCCACATTTTTTTTGATATGAAAAAAAATATGCTATATTTAAAGTCGTATTATCTATTGCATTTACACCTAGTAAAAAAGGATTCCCCTTTTTAATAAGCCATTCATTTGATTTTTCCTTCACGCTTTTCACTCCTTTAAAAGAACATAGAATTATCATATCATATTTTACAAAATAAGCAAAAGTTATTATTGCTTATTTTATGAAATATTAGTACAATTAATAAGAATAAAATACAATTTACTTTTAGGAAGGGAAAACTTATGTGCGATAACTGTGTAAATGATGAAGAAATGACTGTTGAATTAGAATTAGATGATGGAAGCGTTGTGAAATGTGCAATTATTACAATCCTTACAGTTGAGGAAATAGACTATATCGTTCTATTACCACTTGATGAAAAAGGAGAAAATGAAGACGGTGAAGTATGGTTTTATCGCTACAGCGAAAATCCAGAAGATCCAAACGAAGAACCTACGCTTGAATTTATTGAAGATGATGCTGAATATGAAAAAGTTGCAGAAGCTTTTGATGAATATTTAGATGGCTGTGAATTTGATGAAATTGTAGAAGAATAACAAAGATACTCATTTGAAAAGAATTATTTTCTTTTTAAATGGGTATTTTTTATTGGTGTTAAGAATTGAGATGCCCTTACATTATTATTTTTATCTTCAACATACGATAAATATACTTCCTCTTTTGCTCTCGTAATTCCAACATAAAATAATCTTCTCTCTTCTTCCATGGTTTCTTTAGCACTTTTTCTATGTGGAATAATTCCTTCGTTACAATCTGGCAAAAAAACAATCGGAAATTCTAGTCCTTTTGAACTATGCATTGTAATAATATGAACTCCTTCTTTTGTAATTTTCATTGCTTCCTTTAACTTCCTCTCATATTCTTCAATATGAGAATAAATATCTTCAATTGTTTGAAAATTTTTCAGAAGAATTTGTAAATTAAAAACAATATCTAAATACTCTTTCGCTGATTCCATATTTTTCTTAGATACTTCTATTAGATATTCTTTATAATTCATTTTATGCACAAAATAATGAATCGCCGAGTAAAAATCCATCTCTTTTACTCTTCGTATATCGTATTCAAGTGTTCTTACAATATCTAACATATATGGCCTTTGATATACATATGAATATATAGTTTTTAAATCTATTTTTTCTTCTTTAAATAATTCTCTTGAAAAATATCTTGTTGGTTTATTCATAAACTGAAAGAAATGCATTCTTTTTTGTTCTTTGAACACAAAAGATAAAAAACTCAAAATATCTTTTGCAATAAAGTGTTCAAATATACTTTTTGTGTATTCTTTCATTACGAATGGAATATTTTCTCGTGTTAAAAAATCTGCTAACATCATTCCATCATAATTTGTTCGAAAAATACATGCAAAATCTTGAAAAGAAAAAATACTTCTTTTTTCCTTTATTTTTTCTATAATTTCTAAATACTGTGTTTCTTTATTTTCGTAGCATTCAAGGATAACTGTTCCAGCTTCTAATTGATTTGCTTTAATATTTTTTTCAAAACGATTCTTATTTTGTACTATAATTTTCTTTGCAGTTTCTACAATATAATACTTACTCCTATAATTTATATCTAATTCTACTACTTTACATTCTTTAAAATACTCTTTAAATCCAAGCATAATTTCAGGTTTTGCACCACGAAATCCATAAATTGCTTGATCGTCGTCTCCCACTACAAATAAATTTTTTTCTTCATTTAACAAAAGATTGATGATTTGAAATTGTTCTAAATTAATATCTTGAAATTCATCAATAAGATAAAATTTAAATTTTTTCCTCCACTCATCTAATACACTTTTATTTTCTTTTAGCAGCTGATAACAAAGTGTTCCCATGTCATCAAAATCAATTTTTTGTTGTATTCTTGTAAGCTCAATATACTGATCATATAACACACTGAATTCATGATATAAAAGAAACGGCGGCATATCTGTATCTTTTATAAGAATTCCTGCTTTCTTTTTTATGATAAGAGATAATAACACTTCCTTTCCTTCTATACTAGATAAATTTTGATTCTTATGATATTTTACTAACGTATGAATTATGGATTTTTTTTCTGAATTTGTAAGAATTGTAGTTTCTTTGTATTGAATATTAGATTTTAATATATGATAAAAAAATGCATGAAATGTAGCGAAATGAACTGGGTAAAATTCTGATGTAAGATTATGAAATCGTTCTTTCATTTCTAATGCTGAGGCTTTTGAAAAAGAAATAACAAGTATCTCTTCTGGATGTGCAATGGATGTGTTTATGAGAGTTAAGATACGATTAGTTATGACAAATGTTTTACCACTTCCTGGACCTGCTATTACTAGCATAGGTCCAGTTTCATGGTTGATTGCCAAAAATTGATTCTCATTAATTCTATTCATTTGATAATTTTTTTATTCCTTCTTTGATTCTTAAAATACTCTCTTCTTTTCCAAGAATCTCCATAATTTCTGTTGCACCTGCAGGTGTCATTTGTTTTCCAGAAACAGCCGTACGAATTGGCCACATCACATACCCATTTTTATACTCTTTTTCATTTGCAAAATCAACTAATAACGCATAAAGTGCATCATTAGAATAATCTTCTTGTTCTTCTAAAATTGGAAGAATTTCATTTAATACTTGTAATGATGATTCTGATGTTGTTTTCATCTTTTTATGTGTATACATTTGAGTGTCATACTCTGGCAATGTTTCAAAGAAATCGATTAAATCGCAAATATCTGGAAATACTTCAATTCTTGTTTGTACCATATGTGCAATTTTTTCTAAATCTAACGGTTTCTTAATTACTTGATTTAAAAATGGTTTTGCCTTTTCATAGAATGCATCAAATGATAATTCCTTAATGTACATTCCATTCATCCATTTTAATTTTGTAAAATCAAAAACAGCTGGTGATTTTGAAATATGTGTGTAATCAAATGCTTTAATTAATTCTTCTAACGAAAAAATTTCTTGATTATCAGAAGGACTCCATCCTAATAATGCTACAAAATTTACAATAGCCTCTTTTATAAATCCTTGTTCTAATAAATCTTCATATGAAGAATGTCCTGATCTTTTTGATAATTTATGATGTTCTTCATCCGTAATCAAAGGACAATGAATGTATGTTGGCACTTCCCATCCAAATGCTTCATACAAACGGTTATACTTTGGTGAAGACGACAAATATTCATTTCCTCTTACAACATGTGTAATACCCATCAAATGATCATCGACTACATTTGCAAAATTATATGTTGGGTATCCATCTGATTTTATTAAAACCATATCATCTAATTCTGTATTATCAACTGAAATTTCACCATATATTTCATCTACAAATGTTGTCTTTCCTTCTCTTGGATTATTTTGACGAATAACATATGGTATATGATTATTTAGTTTTTCATCAATTTCTTCTTGAGTTAAAGATAAACAATGCTTATCATACGCTGAAATTTCTTTCCCAGAAACAGAAGTATTTAATGTTGCTAATCGTTCTTTATCACAAAAACAATAGTAAGCTTGTTTATTTTCTATTAATTTTTTAGCATATTCTAAATAAATGCCCGACTTTTGTCTTTCACTTTGAATATAAGGTCCTACTCCTTTATCTTTATCCGGTCCTTCATCATGAATCAATCCAGTTCCTTCTAAAGTTCTATAAATAATATCTATGGCACCTTCTACTAACCTTTCTTGGTCTGTATCTTCTATTCTTAGCAAAAAATCTCCATCTTCATGTTTTGATATTAAATATGCATATAATGCCGTTCTTAAATTCCCTACATGCATTCTGCCAGTTGGACTTGGTGCAAATCTTGTCCTTATCTTGCTCATTTGTATTCCCTTACCTTTCTTATAAATTTTACTCATGTTTTGTTGGAAGTTCTGCGTCTGCCGCCTTTTTAAATGATAACACTTCTTTGGCCGCTTGTACAACTGGAATATTTGTTCCTGCGCCAGCAATACATCCACCTGGACACGCCATACCCTCAATCAAACATCCTGTTTTTTTACCTGCTTTAGCAAGCATCAATATTTTTCTACATTCTGCAAGGCTCTCTGCATGCTCTATATGAACATCTACATCTGGATAGTATTCTTTAATACAACTTTCAATAGCGCTTGCAACACCACCAGCAACACCATAACCTCTACCAGCACCTGTTGCATCATTCAACGTATCTCCATCTGCTAATTCACTTAATTTTATATTTTTTGCATCAAATAATCCAACTAATTCTTCAAAAGTTATTACAAAATCAACATCCGAACGAACCGTTCTTCTAGAAGCTTCTAATTTTTTTGAAGCACAAGGGCCAATAAATACTACTGATGCTTCTGGATGTTCTTCTTTAATTTTTCTTGCTGTAGCCACCATTGGAGTTAATGCATTTGATATTTTATCAATAGTTTCTGGAAATAATTTTTTAGCCATTACTGACCAAGATGGACAACAAGATGTAAGTAAAAATGGTAATTTCCCTGTTGCTACTTCTTCTACATAATGATGCGCTTCTTCCATTGCACCTAAATCAGCACCAATTGCAGTTTCATAAACATGTGTAAACCCTAATTTTTTCAACCCGCTTTTTATCATATCAGGAGTAATATCTTTTCCAAATTGTCCAACAAAAGCAGGGGCAACTTGTGCAATAATTTGCTTATCTGATTGTAAAGCTCTAATAAGTTGAAAAATTTGTGACTTATCTGCAATTGCTCCAAACGGACAATTCACCATACATTGTCCACATGAAACACAAAGATCGTTGTCAATAATTGCTCGTTCTAATCGATCATTTTTTATAGCATTTACTCCACAGACAGCAGAGCATGGTCTTGTTTGATGAGAAATTGCATCATATGGGCAAATTGCTTTGCATTTTCCACACTTTATACATTTGTCTTGGTCAATATACGATTTACCCTTTATCATGGATATTGCATCTTTCGGACAAACTTCATAACATGGATGTGCGACACATCCCATACACATATTTGTCACTTCAAATCTATTTTCTGGACATGAATTACATGCGGATGGAATGACTTGTAAAAGAGGTGGTTCATAATATTTTTCGTCGATATTACTTTCCTCTAATCCTTTTGTTACATGCACTGGAACATCTTCTGGTCTTAAAGAAAGCCCCATTGCTAAACGTATTCTTTCACGAATAATCGCTCTTTCTCTATATATATTTTCTCGAAATGTTGGTTCATCATAATCAACAATTTTATATGGAAGTGCTTCTACATCATCTTTCAAGTTTGTTGATTCATATGCTAGCTTTGCAACCTCTGTAAATATTCTTCTTCTCGTTTGTCTTACCTGAGTATCTATACCACGCATTATTTCCTCCTTAACACATGTTCATTTTTATTTTATTCACTGCTCTTTATTTTTACATAAACAAACAAGGAAATCAATAGTATTATTTCATTTTTGTTATTTTTTTATCAATGTTATTTGTTTTATAAAAAAATAACGCATAGCATACTATACGTTACTTTTTAAGTATCCAACTATTTATCGTTTCTCTCCCATAAAGAATAGTGCAACTGTACCTGGTCCAGAATGAGCACCTATAGAAGGCCCTATTGTATGAATGATAAATTTCTTAATTCCAAATCGCTTTTCTATTTCATTACGAACATATTCTGCATCCTCTCGTACATTTCCATGACTAATAAATACAATATCATTGTTATATTCACCAATGTGTTCTTGCATATAATCTACAAGATGATTTAAGGATTTTTTTCTTCCTCTTGTTTTTCCAATAGAAACTAATTTCCCTTCATCATTTACATGTAATATCGGCTTCACATTTATAACACTACCTACAATTGCAGTTTTTTTATCAATTCTTCCACCTCGGTATAAATGAAATAAATCATCTACCGTAAATACTTGCACAAAATTCAAAATATGTTCTTCTAACCACTGTGCAATTTCTTCTAATGACTTATTTTCTTTTTTCATCATAACAGCTTTATGAACAACTAATCCTTCTCCTAAAGAAGCTGATTTCGAATCAACTAAAACAATATTACATTCTCTTTTTTCTTTAATTCCTTCAATAGCAAGCCTGTAACTATTATATGTTCCGCTTAATGCCTCCGAAAAAGAAATTAATAACAAATTAGGACATTCTTCTAAGCATTCTTCTAAAAAATCTTTTGCATCTTCTGGATTAATCTGAGATGTAGTTGGCATTATTCCTTGCTTCATTAATTCATAAAATTTTTCTGCATTAAGCTCTTTATTTTTCCCATATGACTGTCCATCTATTGAATATGGAATACTTGCAATTTTTACATTATGTTCTTTTGCATAATCTTTTGGTAAATCGGC
>JBOFWM010000010.1:0-89300 GCA_051653625.1 Lachnospiraceae bacterium | reverse complement strand
GCTCAGCGGTAGAGCATTCGGCTGTTAACCGAAGGGTCGTAGGTTCGAACCCTACTCGGGGAGTTAAGGCCCCTTGGTCAAGCGGTCAAGACATCGCCCTTTCACGGCGGTAACACGGGTTCGATTCCCGTAGGGGTCATTTAATGATTTGATGAAATAGTCAAATAACAATTCATGGATTTGATACGACTTCACCCATGTAACATATAATTAAATATGGCGCAGTAGCCAAGTGGTAAGGCAATGGTCTGCAACACCAGTATCCACCGGTTCAAATCCGGTCTGCGCCTCTCTTAGAACCCCTGAAAACTTATTGTTTTGGGGGTTTTTGTTATTCTGATTTATCTCACTTACTCTATTAGATCTATATCACTAAATATGGAAATATGGTAATGAATCAAGGATTTTATAACTAGTAAGGTCTATTTTAAAATCTATTATCATAAACTATAGAAAGATTCGTGGAGTACAAACATGAAAATAGAATTATTAAAAAAAATGAGTCTAGTTAGTGCACTGATTATTTCCGTCTTTGGCATTGTTATTTATAATGGACAAACGAATGAAGCGGTTCAAGTTACGTCATCTAACAATTGGGGCTTAGGATTTCATACAGATGGATTAGCACCGAGAGCAGATATAGAAAAAGAGGAAATAGAGCTATATGATGCCTATTATATCGGGAATGAAACATTTAAAAAAATATATCTAACATTTGATGCTGGATATGAAAATGGTAATACAGAAACAATTCTAGATATTTTAAAAGAAAAAAATGTAAAAGCAACTTTTTTTCTAGTTGGTAATTATTTAGAAACACAACCAGATCTAGTAAAAAGAATGGTAGAGGAAGGTCATTTAGTAGGAAATCATACATATCATCATTTAGATATGAGTGTTATAGGAGAGAAAGAAAAATTTCAAGATGAAATTCAGTCATTAGAAGTTTTGTATCAAGAAATTACTGGAAAAGAAATGATAAAATTATATAGACCTCCTCAAGGAAAATATAGTATTGATAATTTGCAAAATGCAAAAGAACTAGGATATAAAACTTTTTTTTGGAGTCTTGCATATATGGACTGGGATGAAAATAATCAACCTACAAAAGAAGAGGCAATGAATAAATTATTAAAAAGAATTCATCCTGGCGCAATTGTACTTTTACATAGTACATCAAGTACAAATGCAAATATATTAGATGAACTAATTACAGAATGGGAAAATTTGGGATATGAATTTGGAAGTCTAGATGAATTTTAAATATATAAAAGGTATAATTTTTAAAAAAGGTAGAATACTAGATATGTAATTATAATTATTTAATAGGAAAGGAGTGCCTATGGATAATAAAATTCTATCCTATACCACAATTGCTGTAGTTATGATTGGAGCAATAAATTGGGGACTTATTGGTATTTTTCAATTTAACTTAGTTTCCTTTTTATTTGGAGATATGACATGGCTATCAAGAATTGTTTATACATTAGTTGGTATTTGTGGGTTATATTTAGTAACATTTTTTGGACGCGTAGAAGATTAAAGAAAAGGTTGTTGCACTATAATGTAGATTAATAGTGTAACAACCTTTTTTATAAATTATCTATTTAAAGTAGCCTCTACAAAACCTTTAAATAAAGGATGAGGTCTGTTTGGACGCGATTTTAATTCAGGATGAGCTTGTGTTGCAATAAAGAAAGGATGATCACTTACTTCACACATTTCAACAATTCTTCCGTCTGGAGAAAGTCCAGATAAAATCATGCCTTTTTCAATTAATGCATTACGATAATCATTATTTACTTCATATCTATGTCTATGTCTTTCATTTATTGTTTCTTTACCATATAATTTAAACGCTTTAGAAGTTTTATCAAGAATACAAGGATAAGAACCTAAACGTAAAGTTCCACCGATATCTTCTACACCATTTTGATCAGGCATTAAAGCTATTACTGGGTGAATTGTCGCTGCATCTAGTTCAATACTGTGTGCATCATGATATCCTACAACATTTCTTGCAAATTCAACAATCGAAAGTTGCATTCCCAAACACAAACCTAAAAATGGAACTTTATTTTCTCGCGCATAATGAATGGCTGCAATTTTACCTTCAATTCCTCTATGACCAAATCCACCAGGAACTAAAATACCATCCATTTCTCCAAGGATTTCTGATACGTTTTCTTCATTTAATGTTTCTGAATCAATCCAATGAATATCAATTGTTGCATGATTTGGAATTCCACCGTGTTTTAATGCTTCTACAACACTGATATAAGCATCATGTAATTGAATATATTTACCAACAAGTGCAATTTTTACTTCACGTGTTGGCGTTCTTAAATCTTCAACCATAGATGTCCATTCTGTAAGATCAGGTTCTCTATCTTCTAATCCTAAGCATTCACAAACAACACCTGCTAAATTTTCTTTTTCCATAGCCAAAGGTGCTTCATATAAATATTCTACATCAAGATTTTGTAACACTCTATTTCCAGGAACATTACAAAATAATGCAATTTTTTCGCGAAGTGCTTTATCAAGAGAATGTTCACTACGACACACAATAATATCAGGTCGAATTCCCATTCCTTGCAATTCTTTTACACTAGCTTGTGTAGGTTTTGTTTTCATTTCTTGAGAAGCTTTTAGATATGGTATTAATGTAACATGAATTAAAATAGCATTCTCTGGACCAACCTCATGTTGAAATTGACGAATGGATTCAAGAAATGGTTGACTTTCGATATCACCAACTGTACCACCTACTTCAATAATTGCAATACGCATATCATCATCTGTGAAATTACGATAAAATCGACTTTTAATCTCATTTGTAATATGAGGAATTACTTGAACCGTTCCTCCGCCATAATCACCACGTCGTTCCTTAGAAAGAACTGACCAATACACTTTTCCAGTAGTAACATTGGAATTTTTATCTAAACTTTCATCAATAAATCTTTCATAATGTCCAAGGTCTAAATCTGTTTCTGCCCCATCATCTGTAACAAAAACTTCCCCATGTTGAATAGGGTTCATAGTACCTGGATCGATATTAATATATGGATCAAATTTCTGCATAGTCACTTTATAGCCACGAGCCTTTAATAAACGGCCAAGAGAAGCTGCGGTTATACCTTTACCTAGACCAGAAACAACACCACCTGTAACAAAAACATATTTTACTGCCATGTTCATTATTCCTTTCATGAAATACCTGTTTTAAAATCATCAAAATAAAAAAAATTTGCCTATTATAATACAAATTCTTTAATAACTGAATAATTATATAATACTGAAAATATAAAATCTAGTCTTTTTCAAAAATTAAGCAATAAAAAACAAAAAAATTGTAATTTATTACTACCATTTAATAAATCTTTAAGAAATAAAACTATTATTTCACAGGATAAGTATTGATTTCTTTTTGGGGGAAACTTATAATTAAGTAACTTAATGGATAACTTATATATTAAAGAATAATTTAAGTAATGTAAGTAACAACAAAGAATGGAGATTATAATAGATGGGGAATTTAAACGAGTTTGAAAATGAGAGTGGTAAAAAAGATCCGGCGAATTCAGGAGATTCAAATAAAAATAGCAGTGGTAATGGCAGTAATAATGATAAAAATCAAAAACAACAAAATATTTTAATGTTATTAGTTGCAGCACTTGTGACATTAGTAATTACTAGCTATTTTATGAGTACATTAAATAATGTATCGACAATAGAAATTCCATATAATGAATTCATTAATATGTTAGAAAACAATGAAATTGAAAGCGTATATATCGCATCTGATCGAATTAGAATTATTCCAAAAGAGGAAGTATTACAAGAAAGTCAGGCTTTAACAGATGATCGAATGAATTTATTCATGAGAGGAACTACTTCTTATTATACTGGATTAGGAGAAGAAAGGGATGCATTAACAGAAAGACTAAGTAGCTATAAAGATGTTACTTATTCGTATGAAATGCCTGATAATTCAGGGGTGTTATTTTCCTTCTTGTTAACTTATATTTTGCCATTTTTACTTATATGGTTAGTGTTAGGTTATGCTATGAAAAAAATGTCTAAAGGTGGCGGACCTATGGGCGTTGGAAAAAGCAATGCTAAAGTTTATGTTCAAAAAGAGACCGGAATAACATTTAAAGATGTAGCAGGAGAAGATGAAGCAAAAGAATCGTTACAAGAAGTAGTAGATTTTCTTCATAATCCTACAAAATATAGTAAAATAGGAGCGAAATTACCAAAGGGTGCACTTTTAGTTGGACCTCCAGGAACAGGAAAAACATTATTGGCAAAAGCCGTAGCTGGAGAAGCGAATGTACCATTTTTTTCACTAACAGGTTCTGATTTTATAGAATTGTATGTAGGTGTTGGAGCTTCAAGGGTTAGAGATTTATTTAAAGAAGCAAATAAAAATGCACCATGCATTATTTTTATTGATGAAATAGATGCCATTGGTAGAAGTAGAGATTCTAAATATGGTGGTGGAAATGAAGAAAGAGAACAAACACTGAATCAATTATTATCTGAAATGGATGGATTTGATACATCTAAAGGTATATTAATATTAGGTGCCACAAATAGACCGGAAATTCTTGATAAAGCACTTCTTAGACCAGGTCGTTTTGATCGAAGAATTATTGTAGATAAACCTGATTTAAAGGGAAGAATTGCAATTTTAAAAGTTCATGCAAAAGATGTTGCTATGGATGAGACGATTGATTTTGATGCAATTGGACTTGCAACAAGTGGAGCAGTAGGATCAGACTTAGCTAATATGATTAATGAAGGTGCAATTAATGCAGTAAAAGAAGGACGTGAGTACGTTACACAAAAAGACTTATTTGAAGCAGTAGAACAAGTACTAGTAGGTAAAGAGAAAAAAGATCGCATCATGAGTAAAGAAGAAAGAAAGATTGTTTCTTATCATGAGGTGGGGCATGCATTGATCAGCGCACTACAAAAAAATTCAGAACCAGTACAAAAAATTACCATTGTACCAAGAACAATGGGTGCATTAGGTTATGTTATGCATGTTCCAGAAGAAGAGAAGTTTTTAAATACAGAAGCAGAACTTAGAAATATGTTAGTGAGTATGCTTGGTGGAAGAGCAGCAGAGGAATTAGTTTTTGACACAGTAACGACAGGCGCTTCAAATGATATAGAAAAAGCAACTGATATTGCGAGAAGTATGGTAACTCAATATGGTATGAGTAAGCGCTTTGGATTAATTGGTCTTGCTACAGTGTCCAACCGATATCTTGATGGAACAGCTAGTCTTAATTGTAGTGATGTTACAGCTGCAGCTATTGATGAAGAAGTGATGGATATTTTAAAAGAGAGCTATGAAAAAGCAAAAGAATTATTAGCAGAAAATAGAAATGTAATGGATAAAATAGCAGATTTCTTAATTGAAAAAGAAACAATTAGTGGAAAAGAATTTATGAAAATTTTCCGTGAATTGAAAGGAATTCCAGAACCAGAAGAAAAAGAAGAAGTAAAAGAAATAAAAGAAGAGCTGGTTGTAGAAGAACAAGAAGTAACTGAAGTTGTAGAAGAACAAGTTGAACATCTAATACCAGAAGAAACAAAAGAAGAAACAACTGCAGGAATATACAGTAAAGATGCTCTTGATGCATTAGGAGATGATTTGAACGAATAGATAAAGAGGATGGCGGGAAATAAGGATATTTATTTCCTGTCAGCCCCTTTTTAGTTTAAGGAAAAATAACAGAGGCACGGTATGAATATGAGTGAAAAATTTGATATAAAAGAAGAATTAAAAAAACTTCCTAATAAACCGGGAGTTTATTTAATGAAAGATAAGAATAATCAGATTATTTATGTTGGAAAAGCAATTAATTTGAAAAATAGAGTACGATCTTATTTTAGAGAAAGTACAACAAAAAGTATTAAAATAGAAAATATGGTTCCACTTATTCTAGAATTTGAATATATTGTTACAGATTCTGAATTAGAGGCACTCGTATTAGAAAATAATTTAATTAAAGAATATAATCCGAAATATAATACGCTTTTAAAAGATGATAAAACGTATCCATTTATAAAGGTGACAGATGGAGAAGAGTTTCCACGTGTACTGTTTTCGAGGGAAATGAAAAAAGATAAATCTAGATATTATGGACCGTTTAGTAGTTCCGGAGCAGTAAAAGATACAATTGAGTTGATTCATAAATTGTTTTTTGTTCGTACTTGTAATAAAAATCTACCAAAAGACATTGGAAAAAGCAGACCGTGCTTGAATTATCATATTAAACAATGTTTTGCACCGTGTCAGGGAAATATTTCAAAAGAAGATTATAAACTTCAAATAGAAAAAGTGCATAAATTTTTAAATGGTGAGCACAAGCCAATTCTTTTGGAATTAGAAGAAAAAATGAAAAAAGCAGCTGAAAAAATGGAATTTGAAGAAGCGGCTAATTATAGAGACTTAATGGAAAGTGTTGCTTTTGTTGCACAAAGACAGAGAATTACTCAGTCACATGGAGAAGACCGTGATATTATTGCAATTGCAAAAGAAAATATGGATGCAGTTGTTCAAGTGTTTTTCATACGAAATGGACGATTAATTGGACGTGAACATTTTTATATGAGAAATACATTAGAAACTCAATTAGAAGAAATAGTACAAAGTTTTATTACACAATTTTATGCAGGAACACCTTTTATTCCAAAAGAATTACTATTGCAATTAAAAATTGAAGATACAACATTAATCGAAGAATGGCTTACAAGTAAAAGAGGAAGTAAAGTAAAAATAACAACTCCGCAAAAAGGAGAAAAAGAAAAATTAGTAGAACTTGCTATTAAAAATGCAAAAATGGTATTGGATTCTGATAGAGAACGTTTGAAACGAGAAGAAGGTCGAACAATTGGAGCAGTGAAAGAAATTGCACAAAGCATTGGACTTGAACATATTGAACGTATGGAAGCATATGATATTTCAAATACAAATGGATATGAAAATGTAGGTTCAATGGTTGTTTTTGAAAAGGGAAAATCAAAAAATAGTGATTATCGAAAATTTAAAATTAAAAGCATAGAAGGACCAGATGATTATGGTTGCATGAAAGAAGTATTAACAAGAAGATTTTCTCACGGATTAAAAGAAAGACAAGAGGAAAAAGAGTATGGTGGATTTACAAAATTTCCAGATTTAATATTAATGGATGGTGGACTTGGACAAGTCAATATTGCAATACAAGTATTAGAAGAGTTGAAGATTCATATACCGGTATGTGGAATGGTAAAAGACGATAATCATAATACAAGAGGTTTATTGTTTCAAAATAAAGAGATTCCGCTTGCAAAAAATTCAGAAGGATTTCGATTGATTACAAGAATACAAGATGAGGCACATAGATTTGCAGTATCTTATCATAGAAGCTTAAGAAGTAAAGGACAAGTACATTCTATTTTAGATGAAATACCAGGAATTGGAGCAACTAGAAGAAAAGCATTAATGAGACATTTTGATTCTGTAAATGAAATAAAAAATGCTAGTATTGAAGAATTATCACAAGTTCCAAACATTCCAGAAAATATTGCGAAAGAAATCTATTCTTTTTTTCATAATTCTATGTTAAAATAACATCAGTATGTGTCAAAATGTAAAAGAAAAGTGGGGTATTATTTATGGGAAGTGTAGGATTAACTCAAATTATTGAGAAAATGAAATTAGAAAATTTAACACCAGAAGTAAATGTTGATGATATAAAAGTAAATCAACCAGATATTAATAGACCAGCATTGCAATTAGCAGGTTATTTTGAACATTATGAAGCAATTAGATTACAAATTATTGGATTTGTTGAATATACTTATATGGAAGGACTTGCAGATGAAAGAAAAGAAGAAATCTATGAAAAACTTTTATCTTATCCAATACCATGTTTTGTATTTTGTAGAGACTTAAAACCAGATCATATCTTTTTATCAAAAGCTATTGAGAAAAAGATACCAATTTTAATGACAGGAAAAGCGACATCAGCTTTCACAGCAGAAATAATAAGATGGTTAAATGTAAAATTAGCACCTTGTATTTCAGTTCATGGAGTATTAGTAGATGTTTATGGAGAAGGGCTTCTTATTACAGGAGAAAGTGGAATTGGAAAATCAGAGGCAGCTTTAGAATTAATAAAAAGAGGACATCGTCTCGTTACAGATGATGTTGTAGAAATGAGAAAAGTAAGTGATGATACACTTGTTGGTACAGCACCAGATATTACAAAGCATTTCATTGAATTAAGAGGGATAGGAATTGTAGATGTAAAAAGCTTGTTTGGTGTTTCAAGTGTTAAAGATACCCAATCAATTGATCTTGTAATTCATTTAGAAGATTGGGATAAAGATAGAGAATACGACAGATTAGGATTAGAAGAAGAATATACCGAATATCTTGGTAAAAAAGTTGTGTGCCATAATATTCCAATTCGTCCAGGTCGTAATCTTGCAGTAATTTGTGAATCAGCAGCTGCAAATCATAGACAAAAGAAAATGGGATATAATGCTGCACAAGAATTATATACGAGAGTACAAAATTCTCTTTCAAGAAAAAGAGATGATGACGATGATAATTAATAAAAAAGGAGCAAATAATAATGAGAAAATACTGTTTTGGAGTTGATGTTGGAGGAACAACAGTAAAATTAGGTTTTTTTGACGTGAAGGGGAATGTAATTGATAAATGGGAAATTCCTACAAAAACAGAAAATAATGGAATAAGTATTGTTCCGGATATTGCAGAAGCAATTAAAGATAAATTAAAAGAAAAACAAGTAAACCCAAATGAAGTTGAAGGTGTAGGTGTAGGTGTACCTGGTCCAGTTAATGATGAGGGTGTTGTAAGTGTTGCTGTAAATTTAGGATGGGAAAACATGCCACTTGCAAAAGATTTATCGGAGTTAATTGATATGCCAGTGCGAGTTGGTAATGACGCCAATGTTGCAGCATTAGGAGAAATGTGGTGTGGAGGTGGAAAGGGTTATAATAATCTTGTTGCAATCACATTAGGAACAGGTGTAGGTGGCGGAATTATATTAAACGGTGGAATCTTAAATGGAGCAACAGGTGCAGGTGGTGAAATTGGTCATTTACATATTGTTGATGATGAGAAAGTTCCTTGTAACTGTGGGTGTTATGGATGTTTAGAACAATATGCTTCTGCAACAGGTATTGTAAAATTAGCAAATGAATGCTTAGCGGCTTCTAAGGAAGATTCTATATTAAGAACACAAGAAATTTCTGCAAAAGCAGTTTTTGATGCTGCAAAAGAAAAAGATAAACTTGCATGTGAAGTTGTTGATAAATTTGCAGAGTATCTTGGAAAAGGATTATCTGTAATTGCAGCTGTTGTAAATCCACAAGTGTTTGTAATTGGAGGAGGCGTATCAAAAGCAGGAGATATTATTTTAGATTCTGTGATGCCTTATTTTAAAAAATATACTTTTCAAGCTGCTGCAAAAGCAGATTTTAAATTAGCTACATTAGGAAATGATGCTGGGATTTTTGGAGCAGCAAAAATGATATTAGACTAAAAATATGCTCATAGAGTTTAAATCTATGGGCATGATTTATAAAAGGTAAAAGGAAAGGGGTTTCATTTTGTTGGTAAAAGAATTGGAACAAAAATTTTTGCAATATATAAAAAAAGAGGATATTTTCTTAAATGAACAAATGAAAAAACATACAACATTTCGAGTTGGTGGACCCGCAACATTCTTTTTGAAAATAAGAAGTAAAGAAATTTTAAAATCTACTTTGGAATTGATACGCCGAAATAACATTCCATATTTTGTGATCGGAAATGGAAGCAATTTACTTATTTCAGATCGTGGATTTGATGGTGTTATTTTATCTTTTGATCCTGAAGAAGAGATAACTATAGATGATGATAAAATGTATGTTTCATCTAATTGTATGCTTTCTAAAGTTGCAAAAAAAGCATTGCAGAATGAGTTGATGGGATTAGAATTTGCAGCGGGAATTCCAGGCACAATAGGTGGAGGCGTTATTATGAATGCAGGCGCCTATGGGGGAGAATTGGAGCAAGTAGTTGAGCATGTTATAGCGATAAATGAACGCGGTGAAGAAAGAAAATTTACACACGAAGAATTAAAGTTTGGATATAGAACAAGTACATTGAAAAATGAACGTTATATTGTTACAAGTATTTTATTGAATTTAAAAAAAGGAAATTACAATGAAATTAAAGGGAAAATGGATGAATATAATTTTCAAAGAAAAGAAAAACAACCATTAGAATTTCCGAGTGCTGGAAGTACGTTTAAAAGACCGGTAAATCATTTTGCTGGAAAATTAATAATGGATGCTGGGTTGGCAGGTTATAGAATTGGAGGCGCTACAGTATCTGAAAAACATTGTGGATTTATTGTGAATGATAAAGATGCAACAGGAAATGATATTTATCAATTAATTACAAGTGTAAAAAATATTGTTTATGAGAAATTTCAAGTGCAATTAGAGCCTGAAATTATCTTTTTAGGAGAATTCGAATGAGATTTGTAGTTGTAACAGGGATGAGTGGCGCAGGAAAAAGAACGGCGTTAAAGATGCTTGAAGATATTGGATATAATTGTGTAGATAATTTACCAGTATCCATGCTCGAGAAATTTGTGGAATTAATATCAAGACCAAATTCAGAAACGAAAAAGGTGGCATTAGGATTAGATGTACGAGCTGATTTGGATTTCGAATCTGCAAAAAAAAGTTTGGATCAATTAAGAGAAAATGGCTATTTTTTTGAAATTTTATTTGTAGATGCAAATGATACTACACTTATTAAAAGATACAAAGAAAGTAGAAGATTACATCCTCTTTCTACACAGGACGATACAAGGGTAGAAACTGGAATAAGGAAAGAACGAGTAATTTTAGAAAGTGTGAAGAAAAAATCGAATTATGTAATAGATACTTCAAAATTATTAACAAGAGAATTAAAAGAAGAAATTGATCGGATTTTTATTAAAAATGAAGAATATAATAGTTTGATGATTAATATTTTATCTTTTGGTTTTAAAAATGGATATCCAAGTGATGCCGATTTGATGTTTGACGTTCGATTTTTACCAAATCCATTTTATGTAGATGAATTAAAGAAAATTACTGGAAATGAAGAACCAGTAAAAGAATATGTACTGAAATATGAAGAAACAAAAATATTTTTGGAGAAATTAACAGACTTATTAGAATTTTTGCTTCCTTATTACATAAGAGAAGGAAAACATCAAGTTGTGATTGCAATAGGTTGTACAGGTGGACAACATAGAAGTGTTACTATAGCGAATGAGTTATACAAAACAATTAAAAGTTGGAATTATGGAGTTACAATAAATCATAGAGATATTTGAAAAGAAGTTATTGGGAGAAGTTTATTATGTCGTTTTCGGCAGAGATAAAAAAAGAATTAGAACATCAAAATAGTTTAGCAAGACATTGTCAAATTGCAGAAATTGCAGCAATGATTCATTTTTGTAGTCAAATTGAACAAAGGATTCCTGGAAAGATTTGTTTAAATTTTACGGCTGAAAATGCATTTGCTACTAGAAAATGCTTTACAATGATGAAGAAAACATTTAATATAGAGACGTTAAAGGACGATGATCATTTCATAATCAATCAAGAAGATATTCAAGAAATATTTTATGGAATTAAGCTTATTGATAGTCATGGTGTATTGCACGATTTGAAGGATAGAATAAATCCTATGTTATTAAAAAAGACATGTTGTCAGAGGGCTTTTTTAAGAGGTGTCTTTTTATCAATCGGTTCTATGAGTGATCCCAATAAAGGATATCATTTAGAGCTTGTATGCAATTATTTATCCCATGCAAAACAAATACAAGAAATTCTTCGATTGTTTGAATTAGATGGGAAAATAATAGAACGTAAGAAGTATTATGTTGTTTATTTGAAAGAGGGAACAAATATTGTTGATTTTTTAAATATTTGTGAAGCGCATGTTGCATTAATGGAATTTGAAAATCTTCGTATCATTAAAGAAATGCGTAACTCTATAAATCGTCGTGTAAATTGCGAAACTGCAAATATTACAAAAACTGTAAATGCGGCAACAAAACAAATAGAAGATATTATCTATATAAGAGATACTATGGGATTTGAAAGTTTACCAGATAATTTAAGTGAAATGGCTAGTGTACGATTAGAATATCCAGAAGCTACATTACTGGAATTGGGACAATATCTAGATCCACCAGTTGGAAAATCTGGAGTTAATCATAGATTACGAAAGTTAAGTGAGATAGCTAAGACGAATAAGTTGTAGGAGGAGAAATTATGTTAAAAAAAGAGGTTAAGATTCAACTATCAAGTGGATTAGAGGCTAGGCCAGTTGCTTTGTTAGTTCAGTTAGCAAGTCAATTTGAAAGCACTGTATATTTAGAAGCAGAGCAAAAGAAGGTAAATGCAAAAAGTATTATGGGAATGATGACTTTAGGATTAGATGTTGGTGAAGAAGTTACCATTTTAACAGAAGGAAGCGACGAAGAAACCGCTGCTGACAAAATAGAAGCTTTTTTAATGGGAAAATAACAAACGATAGTGTACTTTTACAAAAAAATAGTTTATAATTTAAAGAAATGTTGATAATATTTTATCAATATTGATTTTATAAAAATGTGAATTCATATGGAGGAAGAAAAATGTTAGTATCAGCAAAAGAAATGCTAGACAAAGCAAAAGCTGGCCATTATGCAGTTGGACAGTTTAACATCAACAATCTTGAATGGACAAAGGCAATTTTACAAACAGCACAAGAATGTAACTCACCAGTAATCTTAGGAGTATCTGAAGGTGCAGCTAAGTACATGACAGGATACAAAACAATCGTTGGTATGGTTAATGGAATGATGGAAGAAATGGGAATTACAGTTCCTGTAGCTCTTCACCTTGATCATGGTTCATATGATCACTGCTATAAATGTATTGAAGCAGGTTTTTCATCAGTTATGTTTGATGGTTCTCACTATCCAATCGAAGAAAATGTTGCAAAAACAAAAGAAATCGTTGCAGCTGCTCATGCGAAAGGTGTTTCAGTAGAAGCAGAAGTTGGTTCTATTGGTGGAGAAGAAGATGGTGTTGTAGGAGCTGGGGAATGTGCAGATCCTGAAGAATGTAAAGCAGTAGCTGATTTAGGTGTAGATTTCCTTGCAGCTGGAATTGGTAATATTCATGGAAAATATCCTGAAAATTGGGCTGGATTATCATTTGAAACATTAGATGCTATCCAAAAATTAACAGGTGATATGCCATTAGTTCTTCACGGAGGAACAGGTATTCCAACAGAAATGATCCAAAAAGCAATTTCATTAGGAGTTGCAAAAATCAATGTTAATACAGAATGTCAATTAACATTTGCAGCAGCTACACGTGAATATGTAGAAGCTGGTAAAGATCTTGAAGGAAAAGGATTTGATCCACGTAAATTATTAGCTCCAGGTGTTGAAGCTATTAAAGGTACTGTAAAAGAAAAAATGGAAATTTTTGGATCAATTAATAAAGCGTAATTTATTAATTAAATGAATATTAATAATGGAGCATGATTTTTTAAATCATGCTCCATTATTTTGTTCTATAAGAATGTAATGAAAATTGTAGTACTATTCGATTTCATCGCCATTAATTGTTTCTTTACCAGCTTTTACATTGGCAATGTATTCTTTTGTTATTTTAATAACTTGACTTGATAAAAGCGTAATAGCAATTAAGTTAGGAACTGCCATAAATCCATTTAATGTATCAGAAATGTCCCAAACTAGTTCTAAAGAAGAAGTACATCCTACAAAAATCATAAGAATAAAAATTATTTTGTAAATATTAATTGCTTTTAGTCCAAATAAATATTCTACAGCACGTTCACCATAATAAGACCAACCAAGAACCGTAGAAAATGCAAAAAGCATAATTCCAATAGCAACAAATTTATCTCCAAATGGAATAACAGATGCAAATGCAGAACTTGTAAGTGCAGTACCACTAATGTTTTCGATACCATTTTCCATGTTTAATAAATAAGTATCCATATCATATACACCACTTGTTAAAATAGTAAGTGCTGTAATGGTACAAACAATTAATGTATCAGAAAATACTTCGAATATCCCCCACATACCTTGTACAACAGGTTCTTTTACATCAGATGCAGAGTGTACAATAACAGAAGATCCAAGACCAGCTTCATTACTAAATACTCCTCTAGAGATACCTCTTCTCATTGCAGTCGCAATTCCGTATCCTAAAACACCACCGGAAGCAGCTTTGAAATTGAATGCCTCTGTAAAAATTAAAGAAAATGCAGATGGAACAAGGGAAATATTTGAAAATACAACAACTAATCCACCAGCCATATATAAAATTGCCATAAATGGAACAACTTTTTCAGTAACACTAGCAATACGTTTGATACCACCAAGAATAACAAGAGAAACCATAATCATAAGTGCAATTGCTGTAATAACAGGACTTATATTAAAAGATGTACTAAGTCCACTTGCAATGGAGTTTACTTGTGTCATATTTCCTATTCCAAAAGACGCTAACATACAAAAAATAGAAAATAAAATTGCAAGCCATTTCCAGTTCTTTCCTAATCCACGCTCTATGTAAATCATAGCACCGCCAATCCAATGCCCTTTTTCATTTTTATAACGATATTTAATTCCTAAAGTATTTTCAGCAAAATTTGTCATCATACCAAAAAAAGCAGATACCCACATCCAAAAAATAGCACCAGGTCCCCCAGTAGCGATTGCAGTAGCAACACCAGCAATATTTCCTGTTCCGATTGTTGCTGCAAGTGCAGTACATAAAGATTGGAATTGTGAAATCGAGTGTTTATCTTTTGTTTTAAGGACCTTGTGTTTGTCTTTTTTAAAAAGCTGTAAAAATGTAACATCTAACCAATAATTGATATGAGAAATTTGAAACACCTTTGTTCTAAGTGTAAACATAATACCAACAGCTAAGAATGCAACCAACATTACTGGCCCCCAAATAAAGCTGTTCAGAGCAGCATTAATGTTCGTGACAGTTGTAATAAATGAATTCATAATCTTTCCTCCTAAATTAATAAATAAAAAAGGCGCAATCTTTGTGATTACACCTTTGTAACAATAAAATTCTAAAATATCTATGAAGTATTGTCAATGTTTTTTTACAAAAACTTCACATTGCCTAAAAAAACTCTAGAAAGGGAGGATGCCAAGCATTTCTGCTTGGCATAAATTATGAAAAAGCTATTTATATAAAAGTTTCGTAATTGGTTAAGTTATCTTATACACTTAGTATAGCTTTTAAAAGTGTATATTTCGTGTTTTGTAAATTAAGTTTTATTGAATGATATATGAACAAAATATGAATGGCTACCACGATAAGTGATAGCCATTCATAACAAATAGTAGTATTTGTTTGCAATTATATTTTTTCAGGTTCTTGGTATTCAACACCAAAAGTATCAACTATCATAGATGATATACGACAATCTTGTAATGGTCGATCAGAATAATCTGTTTGACATTCTGCGATTTCATTTACAACATCCATACCTTCAATTACTTTACCAAAAGCTGCATAAGATCCATCAAGGTGTGGAGAATTTTTATGCATAATAAAAAATTGACTTCCAGCAGAGTCTGGACTCATAGAGCGAGCCATAGATAAAACACCTTCCGTATGTTTTAAATCATTATTTACACCATTTGATGAAAATTCTCCTTTGATTGAATAACCTGGACCACCCATTCCGTTTCCGTCTGGACAACCACCTTGAATCATGAAGCCTTTGATCACACGATGAAAAATAAGACCATTATAATATTCTTTGTTTATTAAACTGATAAAGTTGTTTACTGAAATTGGAGCAACATCTGGATAGAGTTCGATTTTAATTTGCTTACCATTATCCATATTTACTGTTACGATTGGATTTTGTGACATAAATTAACCTTCTTTCTTTTATTTTAGTTTGTACTAAAGATTCTATATGAAATAATAAAAAATGTAAATCCCACAGAGAAAAATTCTAAAAAAATATGCTGATAATCAATAGAAAGTATTGTAAAATACAAAAAGAAAAATTAAAAAATGAAAGTATTAGGACAGAGTATGAAAAATAGAGCAAAATTATTATTTGTTATATCAAAAGAAGAAAGAAGGATTGTGGAACAAATAAAAATTGAAGAATATGAGGAATGGACAATATATTTTGATGCATTTATTTGTATAGAAGAAAAAGAAATCAAACAATTTTTTGAACAGGAGAAAGAAAAATTTTTATATCTTGTCCTTACTTCAGATAAGAATATATTTGAATTTTTAGAAAGTATAGAAATAGGATGTGTGGGACTTGCAACATCATGTGAGCAGATGTTTTGGGGGGTGAAATATGTCATTGATACATTGGAAAATTTCGATTATAAGTATTTATTGAATATTTGGAAACGTTTTAATAAAATTCCATGGACAATAGCTGAGACAAAACGTTGTATGATTAGAGAATCAACACTCGATGATATTAGTGATTTTTTTGAAATTTATAGAAAAAAAGAAATGACTTTATATATAGAAAATTTATTTATGGAACATAAGGATGTAAAAGAATATTTGAAAAATTATATTAATACTGCATATGCTTTTTATGGATTTGGAACATGGAGCATTGTTGATAAAAAAACAAATAAAGTAATAGGTCGAGCAGGATTTAATATGAGAGAAGAATGTTGTGTTCCAGAATTAGGGTTTTTGATAGACTTAGAGTATCAAAGACAAGGAATTGGAGAGGAAGTTTGTTTGGCAATTGTAGAAATAGGATTTAAAGAATATGAATTTCATAGCATACAAGCTCTTGTTGATGAAGAAAATAAAAGTTCTTTATCTTTATGTAAGAGGATTGGATTATTAGAAGTAGAAAAAGTATTCGTGGATAATAAAGAGTATATTAGATTAGAAAAAAAGAATAGTATCATATACTAAAGAAATCTTAATGAAATTTAATAGCATTCAGAATTGATTCTTCCTTAGATTCACTATATAATAATAAATATGAATAAGAAAAAAAATAACTTTATAATGCAAGCAGGTATTTTAGCAGCAGCAGGTATTATTGTACGAATTATAGGAATTTTATATCGAAGTCCATTAGTTGCTATTATAGGACTAGAAGGAAATGGATATTATAGTACGGCCTATACAATTTATACAATTATATTATTGATATCTTCGTATAGTATTCCTACAGCGGTATCAAAAGTCATTGCAGAACGATTAGAAAAAAAAGAATATAAAAATGCACACAAGATTTTTGTGAGTTCCTTTTATTATGTAATAGTAGTAGGGGGAATTGCAAGTTTGTTGTGTTTTTTTGGAGCAACTTATTTAGTAGGAGAAAATTCAGCAGTTGTATTGAAAGTATTTGCACCAACTATTTTCCTTTCTGGTATATTAGGTGTATTTCGGGGGTATTTTCAAGCACACAAATCAATGATTCAAACATCGTTTTCGCAAATCATTGAACAAATTCTTAATGCAATTGTAAGTTTAAGTGCAGCTTATATACTTATGCAATTCGTTATAGAGCAAGATGAAACGACACAGGCTATTTATGGGGCAATAGGGAGTGCTTTAGGAACTGGCGCAGGTGTTTTGATTGCATTATTATTTATGGTATTTATCTATAAAATAAATGCTAGATCCTTAAAGCGTAAAAGAGAAAATGACAATAGTAGAACGATTCTAACATATAGAAGTATCTATAAAATAATATTATTGATGGTTACACCAGTGATATTTAGTACTTTTATTTATAATTTTAGTACTTCTTTTAATTTGAAAATATATTGTGGAATTGTTGAACAATTACAAGGGTTTAGTGAGGCAAAAGCCACAACGAATTTTGGGATCTTTTCTGGAATGGCCTCTCAAATAATAAATATTCCTATCGCAATAGCGTCTGCAATGTCTGCGGCAATCATACCAACAGTTGCAGCATCATATCAAATGAATAGCAAGAAACAAACAAATTTAAAAATTAAGGAAGCAATATCTACTACGATGTTAATTGCAATACCTTCCTTTGTTGGACTTTTTATTTTAGCAAAACCGATTGTACAAGTATTGTATCCACAACCTTCTTCTCTTGATTTAGTTGCAAGTCTTGTACGACTTTTATCAATATCGGTAGTGTTTTACTCTTTGTCAACGTTAACAAATGCAATTTTGCAAGGAACTGGAAATGTGAACCGCCCGGTGATTCATGCAGCAGTTTCTTTAATAATTCAAGGAATTGTACTTGTGGTATTATTATTACTTACATCGCTAGATCTTTATGCTTTAGGGATTGTGAGTATTGTATATTCTTTTTTAATGACATGTTTAAATGCAAAAGCATTAAGAAAAAAATTAGGATATAAACAAGAGATTGGAAAAACATTTGTACTTCCATTTATTGCATCAATAGGAATGGGGATTTCGTGCTTTATTGTTTATTATGGGCTTGTATCTATCGTGAAATTTATAGGAAAAAGTGAAACGTATACGGTAAGTGGTATGATAAATATTGCTTGTCTTGTTCCAACGATAGCGATAGCCATTATTATCTATTTTGTTTTATTAATAAAATTAGAGGTGTTGAATAAAAAAAGAATGGAACACATGCCGTTTGGTAATAAAATGATAAGAATTGCGACTATACTAAAGTTGATAAAAATGTGATAAAAATGTGATGTTTGATTTTTTTGGAAAAAAATGTAGACTTTTTAGGTATTTTAATAGTAGAATATTCAAATATTAGAATTTATAAAAAGAATTTCAGATAGATAAAGGGAAATAAAAATGAAAAAATTAAGAATTATTGTAGGATTATGTTTTGCGTTATTGTATATTGGTGGATGTGGAAAATCGGATGTAGCAATTACAGATAAAAACACACAAGAAGAGACAGAGCAGATTGTAGATGGAACGTATCGTAGTTATCTTACAGGGATTTCAAGTACACAAGAGGCGCAAAATACAAGGCCAATTGCTGTAATGATAAGTAACATTAAAGCAGCTATACCGCAAGCAGGTATTTCAAAGGCAAGTGTAATCTACGAAGCTCCTGTTGAAGGACGTATTACAAGATTGATGGCATTATTTGAAAATTCAGAGGATTTAGAGGGAGCTGGTTCCGTAAGAAGTAGTAGAGATTATTTTGTATATTTCGGGATGGAGTTTGATGCTATTTATGCTCATTTTGGACAGGCTACACCTTATGTTGGAGATTTATTAAATAGTGATAGAGTAGATAATATAAGTGGCGCGGTATCTGGTATTGAACATCCAGCAGGAAACACATTTTATCGAGCAACAGCTAAAAAGGCACCTCATAATGTGTATATAGATGCAAAAGGTATAAGAACCGATATTGAAAAATTTGGATATAGGACGCAATTAAATGAGGAGTATCAATCTAAGTTTTTGTTTGCAGAGGATGAAGAAACTATAACATATGAAAATTATCAAGATGCAAAAGTACTTTATCCAGGCGGAAAAAGTTCTACTGCAGCAAATGGGTTTTCACTTGTTTCGGCAAAGTTTGAATATAATGAAAAAGAAGGATTATATTATCGGTCACAATATGGAGAAGCTCATATTGATGAATTGACAAGTGAACAGTTAGCATACACGAATGTAATATTTCAATATTGTCACGGTGAAGTAAGGGATTCGGAAGATTATTTAGCATTTGGTTGTCATGGTGATAATGGATATAAAGTGCAAGTATTTACAAATGGGAAAATGGTAGAAGGAACTTGGAAAAGAGAGGGCGATAATACTCCAGCAATTTATATGGATGAAAATGGTGAGCAAATTAAACTGAATCAAGGAAAAACATGGGTATGTATTATATGGAATGATTATGCTCAAGATGTTGTAATTGAATAGTTGAGAAGGGTATGATATGAAAAAAATATGGAATAGTTTAGTTTTAGCATTTTCGATTTATTCGATAGGACCAAGCACGAAAGTAGAAAATACAAAGGAAAATACAAAATATATTTTAATGTTTATCCCATTTATTGGAGCAATTATAGGATTCATTATTAGTCGCTGGGCGATTGGATATCCCTATTTATTTACATATGCAGTATTACCAGCAGTAGTTGGAGCGATTTTACCAAGTTTGTTATCTGCGGGTTCTCATTTAGATGGATTTTTTAGAACTGTGGATGCGTTATCTTCTAAAAAAACAAGAGAACATAAATTAAGGATTTTAGAAGATTCTCATGGTGGGTATTTTGCAATTATTTTCTGTGTTTGGTATTTTATGTTAGCTATTGGAGTATGGAGTGAAATGCCTGTAGATGGATTGTTTGTACTTGCTTTTACTTATGTTATTTCAAGATCTTTATTTGGTTTTTCTATTTTAACATTAGAACATGCAAAAGAGAGTAAATGTTCAATTTACGTACCTACTGGAGCATTAAGAGTTGTTGAGGCAACGATTTTATTAGCTTTTGTAATTATATCATGCATCGGCATGATAAAAGTTGATCGACAAGTAGGAACTGCTTGTATTCTGGGTGTTTTCATTAGTTATGCATATTATTATTATGTGGCAAAAAAACATTTCGGCGGAATTACAAAAGATTTAGCAGGATTTTTTGTACAAGTATGCGAAATTGTCGTACCGATTGCAGCATTATTTGCATATAAGAAATGGTGGTAAAAAAAGATATAACCTAAAGGAATACCAGTTATAATTAAATAATATAATACCTTTGTCTTGACAAGCAATCTAGACAAAGGTATCTTTAATAATGAGAAGCTAAATTTGATAAGCTTCTCATTTGTTTATTTATTAAAAGGGAGGATACATATTATGAAAAAAACAGGAAGTTTGTTATTAGCACTTGCTTTAGTAATTGGTACTTTAGCAGGATGCGGTAGTGCAAAAGAAACAACAGAAAGTACAACTACAACACAAAGCACAGAAACAGTAGAAAATGCTGGGACTGAAGGAACAACACAAGTAGCAACAGAAGGTTTTAAAATTGGTGGAATTGGACCAACTACAGGTGGAGCAGCAGTATATGGTCAAGCAGTAAAAAATGGAGCAGAATTAGCAGTAAGTGAAATTAATGCAGCAGGTGGGATTAATGGAACTCCAATCGTATTCCAATTTGAAGATGATGAACATGATGCAGAAAAATCAATTAATGCATATAACTCATTATTAGATTGGGATATGCAAATTTTAATGGGTACTGTTACAAGTACACCAAGTATTGCAGTAGCAGAAAAAACAAAAGATGATAATATTTTTCAATTGACACCATCTGGTTCAGCAGTAGAGTGTGTGAAATATGATAATGCATTCCGTGTATGTTTTTCAGATCCTAATCAAGGAATTGCATCAGCACAATATATTGGAGCAAATAAAATTGCAACAAAAGTTGCTGTAATTTATGATAGTTCTGATGTATATTCATCTGGAATTTATGAAAAATTTGTATCAGAATCAAGTGCACAAGGAATTGAAATTGTAGCAGCAGAAAGTTTTACAGCAGATAATAAAACAGATTTTACAATTCAATTACAAAAAGCAAAAGAAGCTGGTGCAGAATTAATTTTCTTACCAATTTATTACAATGAAGCAGCTTTAATTTTAAAGCAAGCAGATACATTAGGATTTGCACCAATTTTCTTTGGTTGTGATGGTTTAGATGGTATTTTAGCAGTAGAAGATTTTGATATTGCATTAGCAGAAGGTGTAATGCTTTTAACTCCATTTGCAGCAGATGCAACAGATGATTTAACAGTAAACTTTGTATCTTCTTACCAAGCTGCATATGGAGAAGTTCCAAATCAATTTGCAGCAGATGCATATGATGCTATTTATATCATCAAAGAAGCAATTGAAGCAAGTGGTGCTACTTCAGATATGAGCGCATCTGATATCTGTGAAGCATTAAAAGGAGCAATGGTAACAATTAGTGTTGATGGATTAACAGGAGATGCTATGACTTGGACAGCAGATGGTGAAGTTAATAAAGCACCAAAAGCTGTAATTATTGAAAATGGAACATATGTAGCAAACTAAAAATTGATATTTTTGAAAAAAACACTTTAGCAATGAGGCTGCTAAGGTGTTTTTTTTGATTCTCTTTTATTTTTTTGCAATTTAGACTTGCTTTAAAGCACAATTTTAGTATACTTGAATAATGAAAAAGAAAGCAAACATTTAAGGAGGAGTTAGAATGACTAGTTTTTTGTCGTTTTTAATTAATGGGATTAGTTTAGGAAGCGTATATGCAATTATTGCATTGGGATATACAATGGTTTATGGTATTGCTAAGATGTTAAACTTTGCCCATGGTGATGTTATTATGGTTGGAAGTTATGTGGCATTTACAGCAATTGGAACAATGGGATTATCGCCAGCAATGGCAGTGTTACTTTCTGTTGTAATTTCTACGGCATTAGGTATTACTATTGAGAAATTAGCATATAAGCCACTTCGAACAGCATCTCCTCTAGCAGTACTTATTACAGCTATTGGGGTAAGTTATTTATTACAAAACATTGTACTATTAAAATTTGGAGCAAATACAAAAATGTTTACATCAGTAATCCGTATGAATCCAATTTCTTTTATGGATGGTCAAATTGTAATTACAGGAGAAACACAAGTAACTGTTCTTGCATGTATCGCTATTATGATACTGCTAATGAGTTTTATTAAGTTTACAAAGGCAGGACAAGCGATGCTAGCAGTATCAGAAGATAAAGGCGCGGCACAACTTATGGGTATTAATGTAAATGGGACAATATCTCTTACCTTTGCGATTGGATCTGCACTTGCAGCAATTGCAGGAGTATTACTTTGTTCGGCATATCCTACGCTAACACCATATACTGGATCTATGCCTGGGATTAAAGCATTTGTTGCAGCTGTATTTGGTGGAATTGGTTCAATACCTGGAGCATTTATTGGAGGTATTTTACTTGGTATTATTGAAAATCTTAGCAAAGCATATATTTCATCACAAATGGCAGATGCCATTGTATTTTCTGTTTTAATTATCGTATTATTGGTAAAACCAACAGGATTATTAGGGAAGAAAATTCAAGAGAAAGTATAAGCAAAAAATTAAGAAAGGTTAAATGGATATGAAATTAAAAAAGACAACATTAAATAACACAATTACAATTGGTATCGTAATCGTTGCCTATATTGTTATGCAGATATTGGTTAATGCTGGTATGATATCTAGTTTACTTCGTGGTTTATTAGTTCCACTTTGTACATATGCAATTCTAGCGGTATCTCTAAATTTAACAGTAGGTATTTTAGGAGAACTGAGTTTAGGACATGCAGGATTTATGTGCGTAGGTGCATTTTCGAGTGCATTTTTTTCGATGTGTACGGTAGATACAATTGAAATAACATGGATTCGTTTCACACTTGCACTTTTAGTAGGTGGACTTAGTGCAGCATTTTTTGGAGTCATCATTGGTGTACCTGTACTTCGTCTACGAGGAGATTATTTGGCGATTGTGACATTAGCATTTGGAGAAATTATTAAAAATATTGTAAATGTTTTGTATATTGGAAAAGATAGTGAAGGATTTCATTTTTCAACAAAAAATTCTATGGAACTTAATATGTTAGAAGATGGAAAGGTTATTATTAATGGTGCACAAGGAATTACTGGAACTCCAAATAATTCTACATTTTTTATTGGTATTTTACTTCTTGTAATAACATTATGTATTGTATTGAATTTAATTAATTCAAGAACTGGTAGAGCAGTTATGGCAATTCGTGATAATCGTATTGCAGCAGAATCTTTAGGAATTAATATTACAAAATACAAATTATTAGTATTTGCAATATCAGCAGGATTAGCAGGGCTTGCGGGAACATTATATGCACATAACTTATCTACATTAACAGCGCTTCCTAAAAACTTTGGATATACGATGTCCATTATGATTCTTGTATATGTAGTACTTGGGGGAATAGGAAATATTAGAGGGTCTGTCATTGCAGCAATACTTCTTACATTGCTACCAGAATTACTTAGAAGCTTAAGTGATTATCGTATGTTAATTTATTCGATTGTATTAATTGGAGTAATGTTATTTAACTGGAGTCCAAAAGCAAAAGAATTTCGTGAAAAATATTCATTGAAACGATGGATGAATTCAAAAAAATCAACAAAGGAGGAAGCATAAAATGGCTTTGTTAGATGTGAAAAATTTAGGAATTTCATTTGGTGGACTTCGCGCAGTAGATGATTTTTATATTAAAATTGAAAAAGGCATGTTATATGGATTAATTGGTCCAAATGGAGCTGGGAAAACAACTGTTTTTAATTTATTGACAGGGGTATACCAACCTAGTGATGGAAAGATAGAATTGGATGAGATAAATATTACTGGAAAGAAGAATATTGAAATTAATAAGGCAGGAATTGCAAGAACATTTCAAAATATTCGTTTGTTCAAAGATCTTACGGTATTAGATAATGTAAAAGTGGGACTTCATAATATGTATCCTTATTCTACTTTTGAAGGGATTTTTCGATTACCAAAATATTTTAAAATAGAAAAAGAAATGAATGAAAAAGCGATTGAACTATTAAAAGTGTTTGACTTAGATACAGAGAAAGATATTAAAGCAGCGAATTTGCCTTATGGAAAACAAAGAAAATTGGAAATTGCACGTGCACTTGCAACAAATCCAAAATTATTGCTTTTAGATGAACCGGCAGCTGGGATGAATCCAAATGAAACAGCAGAATTAATGGATACCATACGTTTTGTTCGAGATGAATTTGATATGACAATTTTATTGATTGAACATGATATGAAGTTGGTTTCTGGTATTTGTGAAGAATTGACCGTGTTAAACTTTGGAAAAGTTTTAGCGAATGGAAAAACAAAAGAAGTACTTAGTAACCCAGAAGTAATTAAGGCATATTTAGGAGAATAATGATATGGCAATGTTAGAAATAAAAGATATCGAAGTATATTATGGGATGATCAAGGCGATAAAAGGACTCTCTTTTGAAGTAAATGAGGGAGAGGTAATTGCCTTAATTGGTGCAAATGGTGCTGGTAAAACTACAATTTTGCATACGGTTAGTGGGTTATTAAAACCAAAAGTAGGAAGTGTGATTTTTGAAGGGCAAGATATTTCTAAGATTCCTGCGCATAAAATTGTTTCTCTTGGAATGGCACACGTTCCAGAGGGACGTCGTGTATTTGCGCAGTTAAGTGTTCTACAAAATCTTAAAATGGGTGCTTATACAAGAAATGATAAAAAGGAAATGGAAGATACTCTTGCAATGATTTATCAAAGATTTCCAAGATTAGAAGAGAGAAAACATCAATTAGCAGGTACACTATCAGGTGGAGAACAACAAATGCTTGCAATGGGACGTGCTCTAATGAGTCAGCCTAAAATTATTTTAATGGATGAACCATCAATGGGATTATCCCCTATTTTTGTAGAAGAAATTTTTAAAATTATTTGTGATATTTCAGCAAGTGGTACTACTGTTTTATTGGTAGAACAAAATGCAAAGAAAGCATTATCTATTGCAGATAGAGCATATGTATTAGAAACAGGAAATATTATGTTATCTGGGGATGCAAAAGAACTTATGAATAATGAATCTGTAAGAAAAGCATATCTTGGAGAATAAAAATTGGAATAGGAAGGTGACTTTATGGCAAATTTAGTAATTACAATTGCAAGAAGCTATGGAAGTGGCGGAAGAACTCTTGGAAAATTATTGGCAAAAGAGCTTGGTATAAAATATTATGATCGTGAATTATTACGACTTGCTTCTGATAAAAGTGGAATTAATGAGGAATTATTTGGTGAATCAGATGAAACAGTAAAAAATTCTATTCTTCCAAAAGTGATAAAGAAAGTTGGAAAGGGAGAACTTATTTCAGAAGAGCATTTATTTGAATTTCAAGCAGATGTGATTAAGGAATTAGCAAAAGAAGAAGATTGTGTTATTATTGGACGTTGTGCGGATTATGTATTAAAAGAATATGATAACGTAATTTCCATCTATTGTTATGCACCGTTAAAAGATTGTATCGAACGAGAAAAAGAATTATCTGGATTATCTGAAAAAGAAATCGTAAAAAAAGTAGAACGAATTGATCAAAAACGAGCAGAATATTATAAGTATCATACGAATAAAGAATGGAATGATGCTAGTAATTATGATTTGTGTTTAAATACAGCTTCTTTATCTTATGAAAATTTATTACACGTTGTGAAAGCATATATTGAGGTATATAAAAATAAATAACGTGTATATTGTATTAATAGAGATGTTGAAAAAGAGAGGAAGTTATGATTGAAATTTTAAAAGCAGTTTTATTTGGAATTGTCGAAGGAATTACAGAATGGCTACCAGTTAGCAGTACAGGGCATATGATATTATTGAATGAATTTATTGTTCTAGATGTAAGAAAAGAATTTTTTGAATTATTTTTGACAGTTATTCAATTAGGAGCAATCCTAGCAGTTGTCATTTTGTTTTGGAAAACGATTTTACCAATAGAGAAAAAAAAGAACTGGATCATAAAGAAAGATACCATGACTTTATGGTATAAAGTAATTGTAGCATGTATTCCGGCAGCAGTCATTGGAGTGTTATTTGATGATGTATTTGATGCATTATTTTATAATTATGTTTCAGTTGCATTAGCGCTAATTCTATTTGGTATTGCATTTATTGTGATAGAACAAAAAAATGTAGGAAAAAATCCAAGTATAACAAATTTAAATGAAATTACATGGAATACAGCTATGTTAATTGGAGTATTTCAACTGATTGCAGCAATTTTTCCAGGAACGAGTAGATCAGGAGCAACAATTGTTGGAGCATTATTAATTGGAGTTTCTAGAACCGTTGCAGCAGAATTTACATTTATATTAGCTATTCCTGTGATGTTTGGAGCAAGTCTTCTTAAAATTATGAAATTTGGACTCGTACTTTTGCCAAGTGAATTACTTGTATTAGCAATTGGTATGCTTGTAGCATTTGTTGTTTCTATTATTGTAATAAAGTTTTTATTATCGTATATTAAAAAACATGATTTTAAAATATTTGGTTGGTATCGAATTATTTTAGGAATTGTTGTTCTTGGTTACTTTATGATGAATATTAAGCGATGAATTAACAAATATTGGTAAGTTATACGTTGACAAGAAATAAAAAGAATATTAAACTTTAATTAGTTGTATTGTTGATCATAATGAATAATATGATGTTGATGAGGGAAATAAGACACATGGAGGGATTTAGCTATGGCAGAGACAGCAAAAACAAAAGAGCTAGTTAAAGCAGCTACAAAAGAACCAGTAAAGACAATCGAAAAAGAAACAAAGACACCTGTGAAAAAAGCAGCAACAAAGAAGACGCCAGCAAAGAAAGCAGAGTTAAAAGTAAGTGCTGTTGTACAATTTGCAGGAAAATCGTATTCCAATGATGATTTGGTAAAAATTGCAAAAGATGTTTGGAGACATGACTTAAAGAAAAAAGTGACAGAATTGAAAAGTATAGAATTATACATAAAGCCAGAAGAAGCATGCGTATATTATGTTTTAAATGATATAGAAGGAAGCTTTTCTATATAGAAAAAAAACAACTGATTTTTTACAAAGAAAATCAGTTGTTTTTTTGTGGAAAAATAAATTTATGATTATTTTATAAATAATTTTGATAAAATGATTGACAATAAAAATAGATAGTGATATTTTATCTTTATACCAATTAGCACTCGACACAATAGAGTGCTAATAATTAGGAAAGAGGTGATATGTTGCATTTAGATGATCGAAAAATGAAAATTTTACAAGCGGTTATTCGAAATTACCTTGAAACAGGAGAACCTGTTGGGAGTAGAACTGTTTCTAAATATGCAGATCTAAATTTAAGTAGTGCAACAATTCGAAATGAAATGGCTGATTTAGAAGAAATGGGATTTATTTTTCAGCCACATACCTCTTCTGGTAGAATTCCATCAGATGCAGGGTATCGATTATATGTTGATACAATGATGGAAGTAAAAAATCAAGAAGTGCATAAACTAAAAGAGCTTTTATTAGAAAAAGAAGAAAAGCTTGATTCGCTTCTAAAGCAAACAGCAAAACTCTTAGCAACAAATACAAATTATGCAACTATGATTTCCGCACCTATGATTCAAAGGAATAAAGTGAAATTTATTCAATTATCTCGTTTGGAAGAATGTCAAATTCTTGCGGTAATAGTAATAGAAGGTAATGTTATTAAAAATTCTGTGATTCATGTAAAAGAAGAATTGTCGGATGAAACTTTATTGAAATTAAATATACTATTAAATACAAATTTAGGTGGATTAACAATTGAGGAAATCAATTTAAGTATGATTTCAAAATTAAAGACTCAAGCAGGAATTCATAGCGATATTATTAGTGAAGTTTTAGATGCAGTTGCAAATTCGATTAAGGGAGAAGAGGATTTAGAAATATATACGAGTGGTACAAATAATATTTTTAAATACCCAGAACTATCTGATAATCAAAGAGCTAGTGATTTGATTAATGCATTTGAAGAAAAGCATGTTCTAAGTGAATTAGCCCTTGATACAATTTCGAGTTCAACAGATAGTGGAATTCAAGTTTACATTGGAAAAGAAACAAATATCCAAACAATGGAAGATTGTAGCATTGTAACAGCTACTTATGAATTAGGAAAAGGCATGAAAGGAACAATAGGAATTATTGGTCCAAAAAGAATGGATTATGATAAGGTTGTAGATAATCTGAAAATAGTAATGCAGCAATTAGATACCCTCTATCGAGAGGAAGAAGAATAAGAGAAAGAGGAGAAAACATTTGGAAGAAAAAGAAATTGTAAATGGAGAAGAAAATACCGAAAACTCAATAGACAAAGAAGAAGTTGTTGAGGAAACAACAAAAGATGAGAATAAAGGTGCAAAAAAGAAAAAAAGAAGTGATAAAAAACAAGATGTACTTCAAGAAAAAGTAAATGAGCTAGAAGACAAAGTAAAACGTCAAATGGCTGAATTTGAGAATTTCAGAAAAAGAAGTGAAAAAGAAAAAGCTACCATGTTTGAAGTAGGAGCAAAAAGTATTATAGAAAAAATATTACCAGTAGTAGATAATTTTGAACGTGGGCTTAATGCAGTTCCAGAAGAAGATAAAACAAATTCTTTTGTGGATGGAATGAATATGATTTATAAGCAATTGATGACTGAATTAGAAAATGTTGGCGTAACACAAATCGAAGCACTTGGAGTTCCATTTAATCCAGAATTTCATAATGCGGTAATGCAAGTTGAAAGTGAAGAATTTGAAGAAGGCGTAGTTGCCCAAGAATTACAAAAGGGCTATAAGTATAGAGACACTGTTGTAAGACACAGTATGGTAGCAGTAACACAATAATAATTGGCAGAGACCATAAAATAGGAGGAGTAATACATGAGCAAGATTATAGGAATCGATTTAGGAACAACAAATAGTTGTGTAGCAGTTATGGAAGGTGGAAAACCAACTGTAATATCAAATACAGAAGGGGCAAGAACAACACCAAGTGTTGTTGCATTTACAAAAACTGGAGAAAGATTAGTAGGGGAACCTGCAAAACGTCAAGCAGTTACTAATGCAGAAAAAACAATTGCTTCAATCAAAAGAGATATGGGAACAGAAAATGGTAGAACAATTGATGATAAAAAATATTCACCACAACAAATATCTGCAATGATTTTACAAAAATTAAAAGCAGATGCAGAAAGTTATTTAGGAGAAAAAGTAACAGAAGCTGTAATTACTGTACCAGCTTATTTCAACGATGCACAACGTCAAGCAACAAAAGATGCAGGTAAAATTGCTGGTCTTGATGTAAAAAGAATTATCAATGAACCAACAGCAGCAGCATTAGCTTATGGTTTAGATAATGAAAAAGAACAAAAAATCATGGTTTATGATTTAGGAGGCGGTACTTTTGACGTTTCTATTATTGAAATTGGTGATGGTGTAATTGAAGTATTATCTACAAGTGGAGATAACAGATTAGGTGGAGATGATTTTGACCAAAAAATCACAGATTATATGTTAGCAGAATTTAAGAAAACAGAAGGTGTTGATTTATCGAACGATAAAATGGCGCTACAAAGACTTCGTGAAGCGGCTGAAAAAGCGAAAAAAGAATTATCGTCATCTACAACAACAAATATCAACTTACCATTTATTACTGCAACAGCAGAAGGTCCAAAACATTTTGACATGAACTTAACAAGAGCTAAATTTGATGAATTAACACATGATTTAGTAGAAAGAACAGCAATTCCAGTTCAAAATGCATTAAAAGATGCTGGAATAAGCGCATCAGAACTTGGAAAAGTATTATTAGTTGGAGGATCAACAAGAATACCAGCAGTTCAAGATAAAGTAAAACAATTAACAAACCATGAACCAAGCAAATCGTTAAATCCAGACGAATGTGTTGCATTAGGTGCATCAATTCAAGGTGGAAAACTTGCTGGAGATGCAGGAGCAGGTGAAATCTTATTATTAGATGTTACACCTTTATCACTTTCAATTGAAACAATGGGTGGAGTTGCAACAAAATTAATTGAAAGAAATACAACAATTCCTACAAAGAAAAGTCAAGTTTTCTCTACAGCAGCAGATAATCAAACAGCAGTAGATATTAATGTTGTTCAAGGAGAAAGACAATTTGCTAAAGATAACAAATCGTTAGGACAATTTAGATTAGATGGAATCCCACCAGCAATGAGAGGTGTTCCACAAATCGAAGTAACATTTGATATTGATGCAAACGGTATTGTAAATGTTTCGGCAAAAGATTTAGGAACTGGAAAAGAGCAACATATTACAATTACAGCAGGTTCGTCAATGTCGGATGATGATATTGAAAAAGCAGTAAAAGAAGCAGCTGAATTTGAAGCTCAAGATAAAGCGAAAAAAGAAGCAATTGATGCAAGAAATGAAGCAGATTCTTTTGTTTTCCAAACAGAAAAAGCATTAAACGAAGCTGGAGATAAAATTGATGCTTCTGAAAAAACTGCGGTAGAAGCAGATCTAAATGCTGTAAAAGAATTATTAGAAAGAACAAAAGATCAAGAAATGACACCAGAACAAGTAGTCGAATTAAAAGCTGCTCAAGAAAAATTAATGACTGGCGCACAAAGCTTATTCTCAAAAATGTATGAACAAGCACAAGCAGAAGCTCCTAATATGGACAATATGCAAGCAGATGCAGCAGAACCAGCAGATGATATTATTGATGGAGATTTTAGAGAAGTATAAATGTAGTGTGGGAGGGGGCAGAATCTGTCCCCCTAAACTGCGTTATAGACAAGATGTGTAGAAAGGCATGGTTTAAATAAATGGCAGAACAAAAAAGAGATTATTATGAGGTACTTGGAGTAGATCGAAATGCTGATGATGCAGCTTTGAAAAAAGCATATAGAGTATTAGCAAAAAAATATCATCCAGATATGAACCCAGGTAATGATGAGGCTGAAAAGAAATTTAAAGAAGCTTCAGAAGCATATGCAGTTTTAAGTGATTCAGAAAAACGTCGTCAATATGATCAATTTGGTCATGCAGCTTTTGAAGGCGGCGCAGGTGGCGGCGGCTTTGGTGGTTTTGATTTTAACGGTGGAGATTTTGGAGATATATTTGGAGATATATTTGGAGACTTTTTTGGTGGTGGAAGAAGCCGCGGTGGACGTAGCAATAATGGTCCAATGAAAGGTAGTAATATTCGCACAAGTATACGTATCACATTTGAAGAAGCGGTTTTTGGATGTGAAAAAGAAATTGAATTAACTGTAAAAGAAGAATGTAAGACATGTCATGGAACTGGTGCTCAACCAGGAACTAGTCCAGAAACATGTGGAAAATGTGGTGGAAAAGGGCAAGTTGTTTTTACACAACAATCATTCTTTGGTACCGTAAGAAATGTTCAAGCATGTCCAGATTGTCATGGTAGTGGAAAGATTATTAAATCAAAATGTGGAGATTGTTATGGAACAGGTTATGTTTCAACAAAAAAACGTTTTATGGTAGATATTCCAGCCGGAATTGACAATGGGCAATGTAAGAGATTAACAGGTCAAGGTGAGCCAGGAACAAATGGTGGACCAAGAGGAGATGTCTTAGTAGAAGTAATTGTTGGACGTCATCCAATTTTCCAAAGACAAGAGTATAATATTTTTTCAACAGTTCCAGTGTCTTTTGCAGTAGCATCTCTTGGTGGAGATATTGTTATTGATACTGTTGATGGGAAAGTAATTTATGAAGTTAAACCAGGAACTCAAACAGATACACGAGTAAGATTAAAAGGAAAAGGGGTTCCTTCTTTAAGAAACAAAGAACATAGAGGCGAACATTATGTGACACTTGTAGTAAAAGTTCCAGAAAAATTATCTCATGAAGCGAAAGAATTGCTTCGTAAATTTGATGAAGCAACGGAAGATAGTTTAAATGAAGCTGCAAGAGTAACAAATCCAAAAAAGGATGATAAAGGTCCAGGACCAAAAAAGAAAAAAGGAATTTTTAAGTAAAAAAGAGAATCTAGAGAAATCTAGGTTCTTTTTTTACTTCATTTTAGTGGAAATTGTATAAAAAAAATGATAGAATGTAGCAAACTGTTACTTTAAAAATTAAATAGTAAGTGGAGAAATAGAATAAGTGATAACGAAAGTTTTAAAAATAGAAGAAGCAAATGAGATAAATGTAATATATGAAGCAGGCGAAGTAATAAAAAATGGAGGATTAGTTGCATTTCCTACAGAAACCGTGTATGGGCTTGGAGGAGATGCATTTAATAAGCAGTCTTCCGAAAAAATATATGAAGTAAAGGGAAGACCATCTAATAATCCGTTGATCATCCACATTGCTGAAAAAAAGAGTTTACACCAGCTTGTAGAATGTGTAGATGATAGGTTAGAAGCACTTTCTAGTGCATTTTGGCCAGGACCACTTACTTTAGTAATGAAAAAAAATAAAGAAGTACCTGATGAGACAACGGGTGGGCTTGATACTGTTGCTGTTAGAATGCCAAAACATCATTTGGCGCAACTTTTTATTAAAGAAGCAGGTGGATTTGTAGCAGCACCAAGTGCAAATCTTTCTGGAAGACCAAGTCCAACGTGTGCTAAGTATGTTGTAGAAGATATGCAAGGTAAAATCGAAATGATTTTGGATGGGGGAGATTGTCAAGTTGGATTAGAATCAACCATATTAGATCTTACAGAAGAAATTCCTATCCTTCTTAGACCAGGTTCAATTACAAAAGAAATGATAGAAGCGGTAATTGGTACGATTGAAACAGATCCGAGTATTTTAGAAATAGATTCAAAGATACCCCCAAGAGCTCCTGGAATGAGATATAAACATTATGCACCTAAAGGAGAATTGTTGTTAATTTCTGGTGAAAAACAAAAGGTGGTTGACAGAATAAATAAACTTACTTTAGAATGCAAGAAACAAGGAAAAGTAGTTGGTGTCATCAGTACAAAGGAAAATGAGAATTCTTACCAATATGGAGTTATTAAAAATATAGGTGCTAGAGAGAATGAAGAAGAAATAGCAAAAAATTTATATAAAATTCTTAGAGAATTTGATGATGAACATATAGAAGTAATTTATTCGGAATCATTTGAAGAATCAATTTTAGGTCATGCTATTATGAATCGATTATTAAAGGCAGCAGGACATAAGATAGAATATTTAGAGTAGAAGAAAGGGTAAAAGTATGATAGCAATTGGAAGTGATCATGGGGGATTAGAACTAAAAAGAGCGGTAATGAAACATTTAGAACAACAAAATATAGAAGTAAAAGATTTTGGTTGTTACAGTGAGGAATCTTGTGATTATCCAGATTATGGAAAACAAGTTGCAAATGCAGTAGCAGATGGTTTATGCAAGACAGGTATTGTGATTTGTACAACAGGAATTGGAATTTCAATTGTAGCAAATAGAGTACCAGGAATACGTGCAGCATTATGCTTAGATCCTTATATGGCAAAAATGACAAGATTGCACAATGATGCAAATGTTTTAGCACTAGGAGAAGCACTTGTTGGGAAAAATATGGCATTTGAAATAGTGGATACATTCTTATCAGTAGAGTTTTCCGGAGAAGAAAAGCATAAGAGAAGAATAAAAAAAATTGAAAGCAATGAAGTATAATTGTTAGAATGGAGGTTAATATGTCGAAAGTAGTTATAATGGACCATCCTTTAATCCAGCATAAAATAGGATATATACGAAAAAGGAGTACAGGTACAAAGGATTTTAGACAGACTATATCAGAAATTGCAAATTTAATATGTTATGAAGCTACAAGAGAATTACCACTTGATAATGTTGTAATAGAAACACCAATTTGCAAAACAACAGTGAAGCAATTAAAAGGAAAAAAAGTAGCCATTATTCCAATTTTGCGAGCAGGACTTGGAATGGTAGATGGAATGTTGACATTATTACCAGCTGCTAAAGTTGGTCATATTGGATTATATAGAGATCCTTCGACACTAGAGCCAGTAGAGTATTATTGTAAAATTCCATCTGATTGTTCAGATAGAGAAATTTTTGTGGTGGATCCAATGCTTGCAACTGGAGGCTCATGTGTAGCGGCAATACAACTTTTAAAAGACAAAGGATGCAAAAAAATACATTTTTTATGTATTATTGCTGCACCAGAAGGTGTGAAAAAAATGCAGGAAGCACATCCAGATGTAAATATCTACATTGGTGCTTTAGATGAAAAATTAGATGAACATGGTTATATTGTACCAGGATTAGGCGACGCTGGGGACAGAATATTTGGAACAAAATAGTAATTAGGAGAAAGAAATATGAAACGTGATGATTACATCAGTTGGGATGAGTACTTTATGGGAGTTGCAAAGCTTTCAGGATTACGATCAAAAGATCCAAGTACGCAGGTAGGAGCATGTATAGTTAGCGAGGATAATAAGATTCTTTCTATGGGGTATAATGGATTTCCACTTGGATGTAAAGATGATGAATTTCCATGGGAAAAAAAAGGGGATTTTGAAGATACAAAATATGCATATGTCACTCATAGTGAATTAAATGCAATTTTGAATTATCGTGGTGGTAGTCTGCAAGGTGCAAAATTATATGTATCGTTATTTCCTTGCAATGAATGTGCAAAGGCAATTATTCAAAGTGGGATAAAAAAGGTAATATATGATAGTGATAAATATTCGGATATGCCATCAACTATTGCATCAAAAAGAATGTTTGATGCGGCAGGAATACAATATGAAAAATATAATTCATCTGGGCGAAGTATTACAATGCAATTATAGAAAGGGATATTACACAAATGAAGCAGTATAGATTTTTTTTAGTTGTCGTGAGTATTATCTTGATTATTACATGTATTCCTTTGAACGATGTTACTGCAACTACAACACAACAAAAACTAGAACAGGCAGAAAAAGATCGACAAGAAGCTTTAGAGAAATTAAATGAAGAAAATAGTAATCTTGATGGATTGCAAGAAATTAAAAATACACTTGAGAGTGAATTATCTCAGTTAAACAAACAATTATATGAAGTAGGAGTTAATTTAGAAAAACTACTTGAGCAAATAGAAGAAAAAGAAAAGGAAATAGAGAGAACCTTAGAAGAATTAGCCGTTGCAAAAGAAGAAGAAGAAAATCAATATGAAAGTATGAAAATGCGTATAAAATTTATGTATGAAAAGCAAAATTTCACGCTTTTAGAAATACTTTTTGCATCAGAATCTTTTAGTGAATTTTTAAATACAAGTGAATATATTGAACAACTTTCTAATTATGATAGAGAAAAATTGGAAGAGTTTCAATTATTAAGAAGTGAAATAGAAGAGAAGGAAAGAATTCTGTTACAGGAAAGAGAAGAGTTAGAAGCATTAAAAGAAGAAATTGAAAAAGAAAGAAAAAATGTTTCGACATATGTAAACAATACTGCTTCTCATATTAATAATTATTCAGGTCAAATATCGGATGCAGAGGCAAAAGTAATTGCTTATGAAGAAGCTGTAAAAGCTCAGGAAAGCAATATTGAGGAATTAAAGAAGAAAATTGCGGAAGAAAAAGCATTGGCTGCATTAGCTGCACAGTCGGCATGGAGAGATATTTCGGAAGTTACGTTCGAAGAAGGAGACCGATATTTACTTGCAAATATAATTTATTGTGAGGCAGGAGGAGAATCTTATGCTGGTCAATTGGCAGTTGGAGCAGTAGTAATTAATCGATTATTAAGTTCCGTATATCCGAATTCTTTAGTTGGTGTTATTTATCAAAATAAACAATTTTCACCGGTAGCAAGTGGAAGATTAGCGTTAGCGCTTGCTGAAAACCGTGCTACAGCATCCTGTTATAAGGCGGCAGATGAAGCTATGGCTGGACAAACCAATGTAGGCAGTTGTCTTTACTTTAGAACGCCAATTGAAGGGCTGACTGGTATTTCAATCGGTGGACATATTTTCTATTAGAAAAGGTATCGTTAATACATTTTTCAATGTGTTAACGATACCTTTTTAAGAAGGATCATATGATTCTAATAAAGTAGTTAATGTATAAAATTGGTCCGAATTAATTATTTTCAGTAAGGCACCTAACTTAGAGATAGCATCTGATAATTCATCAGCAGTTAAATCGTGATTTGCAAATGCTATGGATAATTCTTCTAAATCCACAACTTTCACTGTGTTGTTTGGATAAATAATGACGTCTGCTAATAAATCCTTTACAATAAGTGAGGTAGTAGTACTTTCATTTATATATTCATAGGAAATAATATCGCAATACCAATATAAGAGCGTATTTGCTTTGGTATAAAACTTACTAATTTTATAGCCACGTTTTAAAAAATAAATAGAAAATCCATGATCAAAATCAGTTCGTGGATTGAGTGTTTTCCATTTCGTTATTAGGAGTTCTGAATCATGAAATAAAATGATATCCTCCTTTAATTCAATACATTCTTTTGGTATGATACGTTTTCTATAAAGTTTAAAATCATTCATAATAATAAATTTACCTTTCTTAGTATGGGTAGCTTGATGTTCATTTTTGATTAGAAATTGCAGTTATTTTCAAGGATTCCTTATCATTGAATACATTATATATTATTTTCTTGAATTATGACAAATAAATTTAAAATATAATCTATGTTTTTATGAAATAAATAGAAAATAAAAAAAGTATTAAAAAAATAGCACATTTTCTTTACATAAAACATAAAAATAAGTTATAATAAATCGTGTTTGTACAAAATATACAATAAAAAAGGAGTATTTTTTATGAAAGACAAAAAAGTATTAAATGCTCTAGCCATTTTTTCGCAGATAACGATAACGATGCTTGTTCCAATTATGTTATGTGCTTATATTGGATATTTAATAGACCAAAAATTAGGAGTATCTTTTTCTTTTATTATTGGGTTTTTTCTAGGAGCATTAGCAGGATTTCGAAATGTGTATTATTTGATGAAAAAGCAATATGATTCAAAAGACACAAGCCCGTCTGAATTATATGGAAATAATAAAAAGAAGGATTCAAAGTTAGATGAAAAATAAAAAATATACAACCGTTTTAGAATTATGTTTTGGAATACTATTATTTTCCTTAGTTGTTCAGATTATTGGTTTTTTAGTAGTTGATGAAATAGCATATTATTCGATTGGATTATGGCTAGGAAGTTTCGTAGCACTTCTAAGTGCATTTCATATGTGGTGGGCATTAGATAGAGCATTAGATTTGGGGAAAGAAGCACAAAAATTTTTATTATCAAATAATATGGCAAGATATGGTTTAATCGTAATTAGTTTTGCAGTATTTTGCGTAATAGATATTGGAAATCCTTTAGCCAGTTTTATAGGGATTATGTCATTGAAAGTAGGGGCTTATTTACAGCCATTTACTCATAAAATATTTTTTAAAGATGGAAATGCACTTTAAGAAAAGAAAGGGAGGTGAAAATATGACACAAGGAATCTTGTTATCCTCGGCAGACAATATTGATTTTATGATTCATGGAGTTTTTTCTTATGAATTATTTGGTCAAACCGTGTGGATAACAACCACCCATGTATGTGTAGCAATTGTAATGTTGCTTCTATTGGGTCTAGGGATTGCTGCAAAAAGATGTATGAATCATGCATCACTTGTTCCAACGGGGTTTCAAAATGTAGTAGAATTAATTGTTGAAATGCTTGACAATATGGTTAAGAATACTATGGGAAAACATGCAACAGGATTTTTAAATTATATCGGAACGATATTTCTTTTTATTCTGACATGTAATATTTCCGGATTATTCGGATTAAGACCGCCAACTGCTGATTATGGAGTTACTTTACCGTTAGGAATTATGACCTTTACATTAATTACCTTTAATAAATTTAAATATCAAAAGGTAAAAGGTGTAATAAAAGGACTTTGTGATCCATGGCCGATTTGGGCTCCAATTAACATTATAGGAGATATCGCGGTACCAATTTCTTTATCGCTACGTTTGTTTGCCAACGTTTTATCGGGAACAGTAATGTTAGCTTTAGTCTATGGTTTATTATCAAAAATTGCATTGTTTTGGCCAGCAGTACTTCATGTTTACTTCGATTTATTTTCGGGGGCAATTCAAACATACGTATTTTGTATGTTAACAATGACTTATATTTCAAATGCAATGACAACAGAAAATTAAAAATTATAACAAATTTAGGAGGAAATAAAAAATGGAATTTAATACAAATTTTATCTTAGGATGTTCAGCAATTGGTGCAGGATTAGCAGTTATCGCAGGTATCGGACCTGGTATTGGACAAGGTATGGCAGCAGGACATGCAGCTTCAGCAGTAGGTCGTAACCCAGGTGCAAAATCTGATATCACATCTACTATGTTATTAGGACAAGCGGTTGCAGAAACAACAGGTCTTTATGGTCTATTAGTAGCGATGTTATTATTATTCGTTAAACCTTTAATATAAGAATGTCTTCTTAATTAAAAAACGTGAAAGGAGGCAAAGGATTGAACGGAATATATAACTTAAGCGTATCAATATTTAATGCGCAAATGACACCAAGATTATTTGATTTAGATTTACAACTTTTAGCAGATGCAGTATTAATAATGCTTGCTGTATTTCTATTATTTTTATTAATGTCATATTTCTTCTTTAACCCAGCTAGGGAATTTTTGAAAAAAAGACAAGAAAAAATTAAAACAGAATTAGAAGAAGCAAAAAGTAGTAAGAATTCTGCTGATGCTTTAAAGCTTGACTATGAAGGGAAGCTTAAAAACATTGAAAAAGAAGCAGAAGATATTTTAAGTGATGCAAGAAAAAAAGCACTTGCAAATGAAAATAAAATTATTGCTGAAGCAAAACAAGAAGCAGTAAGAATTATTAATCACGCAAGAGAAGAAGCAGAGCTTGAAAAGAAAAAAATGGCAGATGATGTTAAAAAGGAAATGGTACTAGTTGCTGCAATGATGGCAGAAAAAGTAGTAGCTGCTGCAATTGATAGTAGTGTACAAGATGCTTTAGTAGAAGAGACTTTAAAGGAAATAGGTGAAAGCACATGGCTAAGCTAATTTCAAAAACATATGGGGAAGCTCTTTTTTCACTTGCACTGGAAGAAAATAAGGTTGATCTTCTAATGGATGAATTACAAAGTATGTTTGAAGTTCTTAAAACAAATAAAGAATATACAACATTTATACAACATCCAAAGGTACCACTTGAAGAAAAACTAAAAGTTACAGAAGATGTCTTTTTAAAGTACGTTAGCAGAGAATTAGTAGGATTTATCTCACTAATTATTAAAAAAGGAAGATTTTCAGATATTTTTCAAATATTTGAATTTTTTATTGATAGCGTAAAAGAACATAAAGGAATCGGTGTTGCTTATATTGAAAGCCCAGTAGCGTTAAGTGATACACAAAAAAGAGAAATTGAAAACAGATTACTACAAACAACAAACTTTAAAACAATGGAAATGAATTATACTTTAGAGCCGAAATTAATTGGTGGACTAAAAATTCGTATTAAAGATAGAGTTGTAGATAGTAGTGTTTTAAACAAATTAAATATATTACAAAGAACTTTATTGAAAGTTCAAATCTAAATACAGAAAGAAAGGTGCAAAAGCCATGAATGTAAGACCAGAAGAAATCAGTTCAGTAATTAAAGAACAGATCAAAAGATATGCGGCTGATTTAGAAGTATCAGATGTTGGTACTGTAATTCAAGTAGCCGATGGTATTGCTCGTGTGCACGGTCTCGAAAATGCAATGCAAGGCGAACTTTTAGAGTTCCCTGGAGAAATATTTGGAATGGTATTAAACCTAGAAGAAGATAATGTTGGTGCTGTATTACTTGGTAACCACAAAAATATTAATGAGGGTGATACTGTAAAAACAACAGGAAGAGTTGTTGAAGTTCCTGTTGGTGATGCATTGATGGGCCGTGTTGTAAATGCTCTTGGACAACCTATTGATGGAAAAGGTCCAATTAGCACAGATAAATATCGTCAAGTAGAAAGAGTAGCATCAGGTGTTATCACTAGAAAATCAGTAGATACTCCACTTCAAACAGGAATTAAAGCGATTGACTCAATGGTTCCAATCGGTAGAGGACAAAGAGAGTTAATCATTGGCGACCGTCAAACTGGAAAAACTGCAATTGCAATGGATACAATCATCAATCAAAAAGGAAAAGATGTAAAATGTATTTATGTAGCAATTGGACAAAAATCTTCTACAGTAGCTAATATTGTTAAGACATTAGAAGAATTTGGTGCAATGAGTTACACAACTGTAGTAGCAGCTTCGGCAAGTGAATTGGCTCCACTTCAATATATTGCTCCTTATGCTGGATGTGCAATTGGGGAAGAATGGATGGAAGCAGGACAAGATGTTTTAGTTGTATATGATGATTTAAGTAAACATGCTGCAGCATATCGTACATTATCATTATTACTTAAAAGACCACCAGGTCGTGAAGCGTATCCAGGAGATGTTTTCTATCTACACTCAAGATTATTAGAACGTGCAGCAAGAATGAATGAAGAATATGGCGGTGGTTCTTTAACAGCACTTCCAATTATTGAAACACAAGCAGGCGACGTTTCAGCATATATTCCAACAAATGTTATTTCTATTACAGATGGACAAATTTATCTTGAAACAGAAATGTTTAATTCAGGATTTAGACCAGCTGTAAATGCAGGACTTAGTGTTTCTCGTGTTGGTGGTTCAGCACAAATTAAAGCGATGAAGAAAATTGCAGCTCCTATCCGTGTAGAATTAGCACAGTATAGAGAATTAGCAGCATTTGCGCAATTTGGCTCTGAATTAGATCCAGACACAAAAGAAAAATTAGCACAAGGGGAACGTATTAAAGAAATTTTAAAACAACCTCAATATCGTCCAATGGCTGTTGAATATCAAGTAATTATTATCTATGCAGTAACAAATAAATATTTATTAGATATAGAAGTAGCTGATATTACACGTTTTGAACAAGAATTATTTGAATATTTAGATACAAATTATCCAGAAGTTCCACAAACAATTTCAGCTGAGAAATCAATCTCTGATGAAACAGAAAAGAAATTAATTGAAGCAATTAATGCATTTAAGAAACAGTTTAACTAATAGATTCTTAAGATTGGAAAGGTGATGTAATATGGCCTCAATGAGAGATATAAAAAGGCGTAAAAGTAGTATACAAAGTACGCAACAAATTACAAAAGCCATGAAGCTAGTTTCCACAGTTAAGCTGCAAAGAGCAAAACAAAGAGCAGAAAAATCAAAAGAATACTTTGAATGTATGTATCAAACAGTTCAATCTATGTTAGCAAAGTCTACAAATATTATTCACCCGTATTTACAGTCGAATGACAGCGAAAAGAAGGCTGTGATTATGATTACTTCAAATAGAGGTCTTGCAGGTGGATATAATTCAAATGTAATAAAACTTGTTACAAATAGTGAATTGAAAAAAGAAGATGTATCAGTAGTTGCAGTTGGTAAAAAAGGAAAAGATACCATGAAGCGTTTAGGATATTCTATTTTATATGATTATTCTGATGTGGTAGAAGAACCACAATATGCTGACGCAATGCAGATGGCAAATATAGTTTTAGATGCATATAAAAAGGGTGAAATAGGTGAGATTTATTTAGCCTATACTGCTTTTAAAAACACAGTGGTACATGAACCAACATTAATTCGTTTATTGCCTGTTGCTACAGTTGAGGATAATGAAAAAGAGAAAAGTGCAATTCCAATGAACTATGAACCAGAGGAAGAAGAAGCACTAGAATTTATCATTCCTAAATATGTAACAAGCTTAATTTACGGCGGATTAGTAGAATCGGTGGCTAGTGAAAATGGCGCAAGAATGCAAGCAATGGATTCTGCGACAAGTAATGCGGAAGAAATGATAAGTAGCTTGAGCTTGCTATATAATAGAGCAAGACAAAGTTCTATTACACAAGAATTAACAGAAATTATTGCGGGAGCAGAAGCTATTTCATAACAGAAAAGGAAGGAAATAACAATGGCAGAAAAAAATATTGGTAAAATCACACAGATTATCGGTGCGGTTTTAGATATTAAATATTCTGAAAGCAAGTTGCCTGAAATCAATGAAGCAATTGAAATTCTAAAAAAGGATGGAGATGTTTTAGTTGTTGAGGTAGCTCAGCATTTAGGAGACGATATTGTTCGTTGTATTGCAATGGGACCTACAGATGGATTGGTTCGTGGGATGGAAGCAACTTCTACAGGTGCTCCAATTAGTGTTCCAGTTGGAGAAAATACTTTAGGAAGAATGTTTAATGTATTAGGTAATCCAATTGATAACAAACCAGCTCCAGAAGGTGTAGAATATGATCCAATTCATAGATTAGCACCAGAATTTTCAGAGCAAGCAACAGAAACAGAATTATTAGAAACAGGAATTAAAGTAGTTGATTTACTATGTCCTTACCAAAAAGGTGGTAAAATCGGATTATTTGGTGGTGCTGGTGTAGGTAAAACTGTACTTATTCAAGAATTAATTCGTAATATTGCTACAGAACATGGTGGATATTCAGTATTTACTGGTGTTGGAGAAAGAACAAGAGAAGGAAATGATTTATATCATGAAATGATAGAATCAGGAGTTATTGATAAAACAACTATGGTATTTGGACAAATGAATGAGCCACCTGGTGCTAGAATGAGAGTTGGTTTAACAGGTCTTACTATGGCAGAATACTTTAGAGATAAAGGTGGAAAGGACGTATTATTATTTATTGATAATATTTTCCGTTTTACACAAGCAGGTTCTGAAGTTTCAGCGTTATTAGGACGTATGCCTTCAGCGGTAGGTTATCAACCAACACTTCAAACAGAAATGGGTGCGTTACAAGAACGTATCACTTCTACAAAAAATGGTTCCATTACATCGGTACAAGCTGTATATGTTCCAGCGGACGATTTAACAGATCCAGCTCCAGCTACAACATTTGCACATTTAGATGCAACAACAGTACTTTCTAGATCCATCGTAGAATTAGGAATTTATCCAGCGGTAGATCCATTAGAATCAAGTTCTCGTATTCTTGATCCAAGAATTCTTGGAGAAGATCATTACAATACAGCGCGTGGAGTACAAGAAATTCTTCAAAAATATAAAGAATTACAAGATATTATTGCAATCCTTGGTATGGATGAATTATCAGAAGATGATAAAATCGTAGTATCAAGAGCAAGAAAAATTCAAAGATTCTTGTCGCAACCATTCTTCGTAGCAGGTCAATTTACTGGATTAGAAGGAAAGTATGTACCAATCAATGAAACAATCAGAGGATTTAAAGAAATTTTAGAAGGAAAACATGATGATATTCCTGAAGGACATTTCTTAAATGCAGGTAGTATTGATGATGTATTGGCTCGCGTAAAATAGGAAGAGGAGCAAGGAATAAATATGGCAGACGAAAAAAGCTTTCATTTAAAAGTAATTACTCCAGATCGTTCTTTTTATGATAATGATGTTCACATGGTCGAGTTTAATACAATTGAGGGTGAACTTGGTATTTATCCAGGGCATTTGCCAATGACAGTGATTATTAAACCTGGTGTACTTGTAATTACAGAAGGTGAAGAGAAGAAAAGAGCAGCACTTCATTCAGGTTTTGTAGAAATATTACCAGATGAAATTACAATTTTAGCAGAAGTAATTGAATGGCCAGAAGAAATTGATCAAGATAGAGCAGAAGCTGCAAAAGAACGTGCAACAAAAAAGCTAGCCGAACAGCTAAGTAATACAGAGCTTGCAAAAGCAGAAACTGCACTTGCAAGAAGTGTGGCTAGAATTTCAGTCCTAAAATGAAGAAAAAGTACTTAATTTTTGATAATTAAGTACTTTTTTTTTCACTATGCATACTATACAGTAAGATATAAAAGGGAGAACGTATTTGTTATGCAAAACCAGCCATTACCATTTTTTATGACGTATCCACTACCAATTTCTTATGAAGAATGTGATAATAAAAAAAGAGATCTTGAATATATTCAACAAAATTACCCAGCAAAAGCAAAAATATATCAAAAAGAAATTGTAAAACATTTGAATCGGATTGATTATAGAGGAAGTTTTATTTACGATGAATATCCTGATAAATTTTTGATTAGACAATTAGCGGGGCAAGTATTATCCGCTATTGAAAAGGAAAATGAAAATAAAATTGTTTGCAATGAGGAACGATTAGAAGAAATTGAATATATAGAATTGATATTAATGTATGAAATATTTAAAAAAAGGTATGAAAATAAAAATAATATATTGAGGTTTTATTAAAAAAATATTACACTAGTAAAGTAAGTGAAATATATAATAAAAAGGAAACACAATGGAAAAAATAGAATTATTATGCAATGAAATGATAAATGAGAGATTATGCCAAGTGATTGTAAGTAATCCTCGTATAAAAGACAAAATAGTTAAAATAAAAATTAGACCTGTTTTAATAAAAAATGAAATTCTATTTCAAATAGAGAGTTTCACAAAAAAACAGGTCTTTCATAGCAATATGGATAAAAAAGAGGTAATAGAATATATTTTGACAGAAGTAATTACAAATTTTATGCAAATGGAAATAAAACATCAGGATTTTAATGCGAATGTTTTGATTAGTAAAAAGGGAACGATAACAGTTAAGAAAAAGGCAATTCAAGAAAAAGAGAAAAGAGAGCATGTGACGTTAGAACATAACAAATCAAAACGTTATATTATTGAAGAAGGAACTGTTGTACCGTTTCTTTTAGATTTAAACGTACAAGGAAAAGACGGAAAAATTTTAAAACAAAAATATGATAAGTTTAGACAAATAAATAGATATTTAGAATTTGTACAAGATATTCTGTATAAATTACCTTCGGATCGCATGATTAAAATTATTGATTTTGGATGTGGAAAATCGTACTTAACATTTGCACTATATTATTTTTTGAAAATAATGAATCATAGAGAAGTTTCTATCATAGGCTTAGATTTGAAAGAGGATGTTATTGCAAAATGCAATGCATTATCAAAACAATATGGATATGATGATTTATCTTTTCAAGTTGGTGATATTTCAAATTATGAAGAATTAGAATCTGTTGATATGGTTGTTACACTTCATGCATGTGATACAGCAACAGATTATGCTCTTTATAAGGCAATAAGATGGAATGCAAAAGTAATTTTTGCAGTGCCATGTTGTCAACATGAAATAAATGGACAAATAAAATCAAAAGAATTTGATACAATATTAAAATACGGTTTAATAAAAGAACGAATGTCTTCTTTATTTACAGATGCAATTAGAGCAAATTTGCTTGAAAACGAAGGATATGATGTTTCTGTGATGGAATTTATTGATATGGAGCATACACCAAAAAATATTTTGATACGAGCTGTAAAAGAGTCGGATGATAAATCAAATTATGAAAAATTAGAATCTTTCTGTGAGAAATTTAATATTGAAACAACCTTGCAAAAGCTTTTAAAACAAGAGGAATAGAGAAATAAATGAAAAGAAATATCGTTAAAATTGTTGTTTTTTCTTTGACATTTTTCATTTCTATAATAATATTTAGTATTTATTTAAATCAAGGAAATACAGATATGACACTAGAAATGAGTGAAGCTACCATTCCAACGATTAAGATGTCTTATGAAGGCCACCTTATGAATAGAATGTTTGGATATAAAGAAAGAATGAATGAAAGTTATATTAAAGATGGAATTACTCCAATAAAAGAAGATCGAGTTGTTTCATTTTATTTGGATCATAAAGATGTTGAAATTGATTCTATTAAATATGAAATACGGAGTTTAGATGGAGAAAGATTGATTGAAAATGGCACATTAATACAAAATCAAGACACTTCAAATTTATACTATTCCGTTCAATTGAAAGATTTGATTAACAGCAATGAGGAGTACTTATTTTCTGTAATCCTTACAATTGATGATATCCCCTATTATTATTATACGCAAATTATATTAGAAGTGGACTTGCACTCTATAGATAAAATAGAATTTGTAGAAAAGTTTCATACTGCTACATTTGAGGAAGAAAGTGAATTTGAAATCAAACAGTATTTAGAATCAAATTCTAAAGGTGATAATACAACTCTAAATTATGTGAATATAAATAGTAGTTATAATCAAGTGAAATGGGGAGATTTAGAAGTTGCAAAAGAGAGCGAATATAATATTACAATCAAAGAGTTATCAACACATACGGCCAATATTTTGCTTGAGTATAAAGTAACACAAGGAACAGGAAAACAAAAAAAGACTTTTTTCGTAGAAGAGTTTTATAGAGTGCGTTATACAAGTGATCGAATGTATTTATTAACATTTGAGCGTACAATGAATGAAGTATTTGATGAACAAGCTACATCATTTTCAGATAATAAAATTATGCTTGGAATAACAAATGAGGAAGTAAATAAAAAAGAAAGTGAAGGAAGCAACATTGTTGTTTTTGAAAATCAAAATAGATTATACAGCTATAATATATCGGAAAATAAATTAGCAAGAATCTTTTCTTTTTATGATTTAAATAATCTAGATGAGAGAAATGTGCATAATCAAAATTATTATAAAATATTAAGTGTGGAAGATACTGGGAATGTTACATTTTCCGTATATGGATATATGAACCGGGGGCGTCATGAAGGTGAAGTTGCTCTAGTTGTATATTATTACGACAGTGTATTAAATGCAATTGAAGAATTACTCTATGTACCATATAAAAAATCAGCAGAAATATTAAAGGTAGATTTAGAAAAGTTGATGTATTTAAATAAACAACAAGAATTGTATTTTTACCTAGAAGGTAATTTGTATTGTGCAAATTTGATTGAAAAAAAGATAGATACAGTATTATCTGATATTGAAGAAGAAAGTTTTAAAGTTTCAGATACAAATCGTATGATTGTATGGCAAGAAGGGAATAGATTATATGATAGTCAAACTCTTATATTAATGAATTTATTAGATGGAACATCAAGAAGAATTGATGCGCCAAGTGAATCTTGTATTATGCCATTAGGATTCATGGGAGAAGATTTAGTATATGGAATTGCACAAAGTAATGATATTGAAGTTGAAACTACAGGAAGTATTTTATTTCCGATGTATATTTTAACTATACAAAATGAAAATGGTGAGATTTTAAAATCATACCAAATGGATAATATTTATGTTGTGGAAAGTACAATTGAATCAAATTTAATGAATCTTAAAAGAGTTGTAAAAAGTCAAAATGGTTATACAACGATTGGAGATGACCAAATTACTTATAATGAAGAAATTGATGAAGAGCTAAATAAAGTTTCAAGTGTGATAACACAAGCATATCAGAAAATTGTACAAATCGAATTAATTAATCGTATTGATACAAAGAACTTACTTGTATTGACTCCGAAAGAAGTTTTGTATGAAGGAAATCGTATCTTTGAATTAGAAAATGAGGAAAGAGAAGAGCGATTTTATGTATATGGAAAAAATGGTATTTCCTTTATCTCTTCTTTAGCGGGGAAGGCTGTACAGTATGCACATGAAATATCGGGTTCAGTAATAAATGATTATGGTGTATGTATTTATAAAAAGGGCTCTCTTGTTACAAGAAATCAAATTATGGCAATTACAATTCATGAAAGCACTACAGTTGAAGATGGTTTGAATCAATGCATTAATACAATTCTTCAGTATGAAGGTGTTTCAAGGAATGTAGACATTATGTTACAAAATGGTAGTACACCATATAAGATTTTAGAAGAATCCTTACCAGAAAAACAGATTTTAGATTTGTCAGGGGTGACGTTAGATGCGATACTTTATTATATAAATAGCGATAAACCTGTGCTTGCAAGTTTGAATGATGGAAGTGCAGTATTAATTATTGGATTTAATCAACAAAATATTGTTCTAATGGATCCAGTAAAAGGAAGTATTTATTTACAAGGGTTGAATGATTCAAGAACTTTTTTTGAAGAAAATGGAAATAGATTTATAAGTTATATAGATAGAAATTAAAAAAAGAGCTTATGCTCTTTTTTTAATTTAAGTCACCATTTTTATATTGAGTTACAATAGTTTGTATTCTTTCATTTTGATCTAATAAGTCACTAATAGAAGTATCATGGTTTAATGTATCAATAATAAATGCAATATATTTACTCATATCACAATCGATGTACCATTCGCGTTCTAGTAGTTCTGGCGTTTGATAAATCACATTTGTTGTAATGATACGAGTAATAATACCTTGTTCATAAGCTTTATCAAAACGTTCTAAACCATTTGTAAAAAGACCGAAGGTAGAAAAAACAAAAATTCGTTTTGCTTTTCTTTCTTTTAAGGCTGCTGCAACTTCAATAACACTTTCTCCAGATGAAATCATATCATCAATAATAATGATATCTTTTCCTTCAACACTTGGTCCTAAAAATTCATGTGCAATAATAGGATTACGTCCATTAATAATTTTTGTATAATCTCTTCTTTTGTAAAACATTCCCATATCAAGACCTAGAACATTGGCAATATAAATTGCACGACTCATTCCGCCTTCATCAGGGCTTACAACCATCATATTTGCTGAGTCAAGTGATAAATCATTTACATTTAAAAGTAGATTTTTAATAAATTGATAAGCAGGTTGAATTGTTTCAAATCCATGTAATGGAATAGCATTTTGTACACGAGGATCATGTGCATCAAATGTAATAATATTATCAACGCCCATTCCAACAAGTTCTTGTAATGCTATAGCACAGTCAAGAGATTCTCTAGTTGTTCTCTTGTGTTGACGGCTTTCGTATAAAAAAGGCATAATTACAGTGATTCTTCGAGCTTTTCCACCGACTGCTGCAATTATTCTTTTTAAATCTTGATAATGATCGTCTGGAGACATTCTATTTACATTTGTAAATAAATTATAGGTTAAACTATAGTTACATACATCCACTAAAATAAATAAATCGCTACCTCTTACAGATTCTAAGATAACCCCTTTTGCTTCACCTGAACCAAAACGTGGTGTTTGACTAGTTAAAATATATGAATTGCGTTGATATCCTGAAAAAGCCAAATTATCTTTGTGTTCATTTTCACGTTCTGTTCTCCACTGAACAAGATATTCATCTATTTTTTTTCCAAGTTTTTCAGAACTTTTTAAAGGGATCATACCTAACGTTCCTACTGGGATGGATTCTAAATTACGCTTTTCTTGGCGTTTTAACATGAGAGATTCCTCACTTTCTGTGTTCTAATCGTTTTTTTAACATTCTAATATCTGGTCCAACCATTTTACAAAGTAAAAAGTTACTTGTAATTCTAGAAAATATTCTGTCAGAATATCGGTCTTGCAAATCCTTTAAAGATAAATTAGTAGAAATTATGGTTGATTTTTTTCTCATAATTCTTTCATTTAAACAAGAAAATAATTGAGAGGATGTGAAAGCAGTTGTAAGTTCTGTTCCCAAATCATCGATAATTAAAAGATCGCAACAATATAAATCGTTATACATATCACTTAATATATCTTTGTCTTTTGAATCAAAAGAAAAAGAATATGTAGAAAGTTGCTCTATAAGTGCTGATGAACTAAAGTATATAACGGAGTTACCTAAATCAATCAGTTCTTTAGCAATACAACCGGAAAGAAACGATTTTCCAGTTCCCACTGTACCATAAAAAAATAAATTATTAAAGTCTGAATTAAAATTTTTAATAAAAGAATAAGAATTTTCTAAAGTTTGTTCAAAAAACTTCAAGTCTTCTCCGGTATAAAACTCTTTAGAGAGCATAGAAAAATTCTGTTCTTCTAATAATTCTTGAATATTAGATTGCTTGTACAATAGTTTGATAATTGCTTGCTTGAAACAAGTACATTTTTGATTATTAATATAACCAGTATCGAGACATTCCATACAATCATAAGAAGGTTCTAAATCCTTTAATGAAAAACCTTTCGAGAGAAGAAGATGTTCTTTCTTATCTTGTAATTGTTTTAAAGTATCTCGTATAGAATCCGATTGTTCATCAATTCCTAGAGCTTTGTTTTTGGCTAAGGAAATGGAACAAGATGTTATTTGATCTTCTAAATTTTTTAATTCGGGTACGAAACGATGCATGGCTTCTAGGCGCTCTAAATAAAGCTGATGATTTTTACTTTGCCTACTAGTATAATCGTGCATGATAGTATTATATTGAGAATTTGTTAATGACATTAAGTATCCTTCCTTATGATCAATTATGAAGAAGTTCTCGTTCTAGTGCTTCAAAATCATAATCATTTTGTGTGAATTGATTAAATTTATTCTTTTGAGACGTTTGTGTCTTTTGTGATTTATTCGAATAAAAAGAAGTATCTAGCGTCTTTATATCATCAACATGTTTTACTCCAGCACTTTTCCAGCGCGATAAAATTTTATCTGCATATTCAAAACGATGCTTATCTGTAGCAAGTACTGTTCTTTCGCATGCAGTAAGAATAATATCATTCGTAAAATGATATTCTTTATTCCAACGTTGAATAAAATCTAATTCTGTTTTTGTAGGATTATTTTGTTTTCCTAATGCATTCATTACGCTATATACGGACTTGTCATATTTAGAAGAAACTTCTGTTGCTTGTTTTGGAGTTTTGATCTCTTGTTCTGCCCAAGAAATTGCTACTTTTTCAATATATCGGAAATCTCTTTTATTTCGATCTACGCAATATTGTAATAAGTAGTCTAAAAGATCAAACGAAAAAGCAAGCGTACTTGATATAAATAAAAGTGAACGAATATCATTGGCGCTTAATGTTTTTCCTAGATATTGTTCTGCAATAAAAATGAGAGCAGATGTATTATCCGCGTTTTTAAAGGCCTTTAATTCGTCCAAAGAATAGTCTGGTTTTTTAAATATTTTATCATCAGAATTCGTAGACTGAAGCGGTGGCACAATTGTTACGATAGGAGTGTGACTTTTATCAATTTCAATCTCTATTTTTTGTAAAGAAATGGAAGTGATATTTTTATTATCATCATATGTAACAGATAATAAATTCTTTTTTTCCCAATAAGATATTGATCGTATAATTTCTTTTTCTGTATGATTAAATTTATCAGCAATATCGGCAATACAAAAAGAACCATTATTATTTTGTGCTCGCAAAAGAAATAGATACACTTTAAGCTGTGCATCGTTTGCATCTGACATATAATGGTCAATAAAATAATTAGAAACCATAGTTACATCGTAGCTATGGTTGTTTGTAATTAATATTTTATTCATAAAAATTCATTCCCCCAATATTACATTTTCCTAAATTTATTCAAAGCAAATGAAGTATATCATAGTTTGAAAAAAAAGAAAATACATAAAAGTGTTAAAAACCCTTATTTTTATTAGGATTTAATTACTTTGTGGATAATGTGGAGAGTGTGGAAAATAACAAAAAAACGAGTATATTCTGTAGAAAAATTGTATTTAAATCCACAAAGATATACACAATAGAACTGTGGATAATGTGGATAACTATAGGGATAACAGATGTTCTCCAAGTTTTACAACGTCTCCAGCCCCCATAGTTATCAACAAATCACCTGTGGAACAATTTTCTAAAATAAAATTTTCGATTTCATCAAAAGAATGGAATAAATAACAATCTTTTCCTAAAGAATGTATTTCATTTTGTAAATCTTTTGAAGATATACCAAGAGTATCCGTTTCTCTTGCAGCATAAATATCAGTTAAAATTACAACATCTGCTTTGCTTAAAGAAATTGCAAACTCTTTTAAAAACGATTTTGTACGTGTATAAGTGTGTGGTTGAAAAACACAAAAACATCGTGCATGATCATAATTCTTTATAGCAGATAGAGTTGCGTCAATTTCAGTTGGATGATGTGCATAATCATCCACAATTGTAACGCCACCTAACATTCCTTTAAATTCAAAACGTCTTTTTGTACCAACAAATCCTTTTAATCCCTCATAGATTGTATCTAGAGGAAAACCTAATTGAGAACTCATTGCAATTGCGGCAAGTGCATTTGAAATATTGTGCATTCCTGGTACGGATAATGTAAATGGATAATTCGTAAAATTTGGGCCTGTAACAAAAAAGCTTGGGTGCCCAAGTGTATTATAAGAAATATCGGTTGCATAATAAGTATCTGTTTCATTAAAACCATACGTAATAATAGTACAATGGAGCGTATTTGTAATTTCTTCAAAAGAATCAATTTCACCATTTATAATTAACATACCTTCTTGTGGTATTCTTTGTGCAAATTGTAAGAAGGAACTTCTAATTTCCTCTATATCTTTAAAGAAATCAAGATGATCTTCTTCTATATTTAATATAATTCCAATTTTAGGATTAAAATTCAAGAAACTATTTGTATATTCACAAGCCTCTGTTAAAAAATATTCAGAATTTCCAATACGAATATTTCCGCCAATCGAATTTAATATACCACCGATTGATAGAGTTGGATCGACATCGGCAGCAAGTAAAATTTCAGAAATCATAGAAGTTGTCGTAGTTTTTCCGTGAGTACCACTAACTGCAATTGAATTCTTATAATTATCCATTAATTGGCCTAACAATTGAGCCCTACTAATCATTGGAATATTTTGTTCTAGTGCTGCAATATACTCAGGATGATCTTCTTTAATTGCAGCAGTATATACGATTAAATCAAAAGAAGGAGATATATTTTCTTTTCTTTGTGCATAATAAATAGTAACTCCTTCTTTTTCTAATTCATTTGTTAATTCACTTTTTGTTCCGTCAGAACCAGATATTTTAAAGTTTCTTTTGTGTAAGATATGAGCTAAACCACTCATGCTAATGCCACCAATACCAATAAAATAGATATGAATTGGATGATCAAAACTAATTTTAAACATAGGTCAATTCCTTTCAGAGGTTTCATACTTCCTTATAAAGATATTATAACTTCCATTCAAGAAAAAACAAGAGATATTATTACTAAAATATAGAGTTGTAAGAAATAAAAAGTAAAATATGAAATATGCACAAAAAAGTCGGAAAAAATCACTTTGTTTTTGAGAATAATATTCTCTTTTTGTGGATAATATGATATAATTTAAAAACACGATGGTATATTGACTAGTAGAAAGAAAGGCAAGGTTACTGATATGATTAAAAAAGAGATGATTGCCATGTTACTAGCAGGAGGGCAAGGGAGTAGATTAGGGGTTTTAACATCTAAAGTTGCTAAACCGGCGGTAGCATTTGGTGGGAAATATCGTATTATCGATTTTCCGTTAAGTAATTGCATTAATTCAGGTGTTGATACAGTAGGTGTATTAACACAATACCAACCATTAAGATTAAATACGCATATTGGTATTGGGATTCCATGGGATTTGGATCGTAATATTGGAGGTGTTGCGGTACTACCACCATATGAAAAAAGCACAAATAGCGAATGGTATACAGGAACAGCCAATGCTATTTATCAGAATATTGATTATATGGAAAGCTTTAATCCAGAATATATTCTTATTTTATCTGGAGATCATATTTATAAGATGGATTATGAAGTTATGCTAGATTTTCATAAACAAAATAAAGCAGAATGTACTATCGCCGTTATGCCTGTTCCGATAGAAGAGGCAAAACGTTTTGGAATTATGATTGCAGATGAAAACCATAAAATTACAGAATTTGAAGAAAAACCAGAAAACCCAAGAAGTAATCTTGCCTCAATGGGAATTTACATATTTAATTGGAAAACATTAAAAGAAGCATTAGAAACTATGGCAGAACAACCTGCATTAGATTTTGGAAAGCATATCATTCCATATTGTCATGATAGACAAGCGCCATTATATGCATATGAGTTTAATGGATATTGGAAAGATGTAGGAACACTTAGTTCTTATTGGGAAGCAAATATGGAATTAATTGATATTGTGCCAGAATTTAATTTATACGAGGAATACTGGAAAATATATACAAAAAGTGAGATTTTACCACCACAATATTTATCAAGTGAAAGTGTGATTGAACGAAGTATTATTGGAGAAGGTTCTGATATTTCGGGAGAAGTATATAATTCAGTAGTTGGGTGTGGTGTAACAATTGGAAAAGGTACAATTATTAGAGATTCTATTATTATGAATCAGGCAGTAATAGGAGATAATTGTGAATTGTATAAAACTATAATAGCAGAACATGTACAAATTCAAGATTCTGTTAAAATAGGAATAGGAGAAGAAGTTCCTAATGAAACAGATCCACATATTTATAATGAAGGGCTAGTATGTGTAGGAGAGAAATCCATAGTTCCAAAGGGTGTAACAATTGGAAAAAATTGTTGTGTTTTTGGAATAACTACAGAAGATGATTATACCAATTTGACTTTAGAAAGTGGTAAGACTTTAAATAAGGCAGGTGATAAAAAATGAGAGCGATAGGGGTTATTTTAGCAGGTGGTAATAATCATCGTATGAAAGAGTTGTCAGATAAAAGAGCAATAGGAGCTATGCCTATCGCCGGAAGCTATCGAAGTATTGATTTTTCTTTGAGCAATATGTCAAATAGTCATATTCAAAAAGTTGCAGTATTTACACAATATAATGCAAGAAGTCTAAATGAACATTTAAGCTCTTCGAAGTGGTGGGATTTTGGACGTAAGCAAGGAGGTCTTTTTGTCTTTACACCGGCAGTAACATCAGAAAATAGCTCGTGGTATCGAGGAACAGCAGATGCTATTTATCAAAACTTATCTTTTTTAAAAAGTAGTCATGAACCATATGTTGTCATTGCATCTGGTGATTGTGTTTATAAGATGGATTATAATAAGGTGTTAGAGTACCATATTAAGAAAAAAGCAGATATTACAGTTGTATGTAAGGACATGTTACCTGATGCGAATTTAGAAAGATATGGAACGATTCGAATGAATGAGGATTCTCGTATTGAAGAATTTGACGAGAAACCAATTGTAGCAAAAAGTAATACAATTTCTTGTGGTTTGTATGTAATAAGAAGAAGATTATTGATTGAACTAATTGAAAAAAGTGCATTAGAATGTAGATATGATTTTGTAAAAGATGTTTTGATTCGATATAAAAATCAAAAGCGTATTTATGGGTATAAAATTAAAGAATATTGGAGAAACATTGCTTCTGTTGAAGATTATTTTGAAACGAATATGGACTTTTTAAAATCAAATATTAGAAATTACTTTTTTAAAGAATATCCAGATATTTATTCGAAAGTTGATGATTTGCCACCAGCAAAATATAATATTGGTGCAAATATTAAAAACAGTTTGATTTCAAGCGGTTGTATTATAAATGGAACAGTAGAAAATTCAGTGATTTTTAAACAAAGTTATATTGGGAATAACTGTGTTATTAAAAATTCAATTATTTTAAATGATGTTTATATTGGAGATAATTGTTATATTGAAAATTGTATTGTAGAGAGTAGAGATACCATTCATGCAAATTCTAATCATTGTGGGGAAGAGGGAATTAAAGTAGTAATCGAACATAATGAAAGGTATGTATTGTAAGATATTAATTTATTTAACGAAAGAAGGGTGACTAGCGATGAATATTACAGATGTTAGAGTGCGTAAAATCGCAAAAGAGGGGAAAATGAAAGCAGTAGTGTCAATAACTTTAGATCATGAATTTGTTATACATGATATTAAGGTCATTGAAGGGGAGAAGGGTTTATTTATTGCAATGCCTAGTAAACGATCGATTGATGGCGAATTTAGGGATATTGCTCATCCAATTAATTCCGAGACTAGGGAAAAAATTCAAGGAATTATTTTGGAACATTATGATAAAGCAATGGATCTATCGGAGTAAAAAAAGAGATAGAAAAAACTCTACAACTGTGAGCATACGTTCAAAGTTGTAGAGTTTTTTCTATGCTTGAATAAAATAAAATGATTTGGTACTATAATCAGAAGTAAGAATCAAAACGAAGTACAAATAAAGAGTAGGAAGATGTTAAAAAATGAAAATATTAGTAGGATTAGGAAACCCAACAAAACAATATGATAATACAAGACATAATATTGGATTTGATGTAATAGATTTTATAGCAAAAGAGAATCATATTTCTATGCTTGAAAAAAAACATAAAGCATTTATAGGAAAAGGTATTATAAATGGAGAAAAAGTAATATTAGCAAAACCACAAACCTATATGAATTTAAGTGGAGAGAGTGTACGAGAAATCGTAGATTATTATAAAGTTTCTTTTGAGACAGAACTATTTATTTTATATGATGATATTTCATTAGATGTTGGTCAAATTCGAATTCGAAAAAAAGGAAGTGCGGGCGGACATAATGGAATAAAGAGCATTATTAATCATTTAGGAAGTGAAGCATTTTGTAGAATCAAAATAGGTGTGGGCGACAAACCAAAATACATCGATTTAGCAGATTATGTATTAGGACATTTTACAAAGAAAGAACGAGAAATCATGTTAGAATGTAGTAAAGATATTGAAAAGGCAGTAGAATTATTAGTTCATGGTGAGATTGATCAAGCTATGAATTTGTATAATAAGAAAATTAGGATGGAGTAGTATTGTGAATAATTTAATGGCACCACTAAGAGAGCTTGCAGGATTTAGCGAAATGAAAGAAGTGCTAGAGAAAAAGAAAGGAAAGTTAGCTCTTTATGGATGTATAGATTCTCAAAAAGTTCATATGATGCAAGGATTAAGCGATGGTTTTCGATATAAAATCATCGTTACTTTTAGTGATATTAGAGTGCGAGAATTATATGAAGATTTAAAAAGCTATGATCGTAACATTTTAATATACCCAGGAAAAGATTTGATTTTTTATCAAGCAGATATTCATAGTAATGAATTGATTGAAGAAAGAATTAAAGTATATCGAAGAATAATAGAACAAAAACCTACAACTATTATAACAACTTTTGATAGTTTAATGGCACCACAAATAAATTTGATGCATTTTGAACAAAGTATTTTAAAACTCAATAAAACTACATCATATTCTACAGATCAATTTTCGAAATTGTTGGTTTCGATGGGATATGAGAAAAATTACCAAGTAGAGAAAAAGGGTCAATTTAGTATTCGTGGCGGAATTATTGATATATTTGATTTGACTGAGGAGAATCCAATTCGAATAGAACTTTGGGGAGATGAAATTGATTCCATTCGAAGTTTTGATATATTAAGTCAAAGATCAATTGAAGTATTGCATTCGATTTCTATTTACCCGGCCTCAGAATTAATATTAGATAGATCGCGTCTGAATATGGGAATGGATAAAATTGTAGAAGAAGAAAAAAAAGTTTACGATGCGCTTAGAAAAGAGATGAAAACAGAAGCGGCAGCACATATTCATAAGACGATTCATGAATTAAAAGAAGATATTTTTGAATTTCAATCTTTTCTTAATTTAGATAGTTATATTAAATATTTTTATGATGATACAGTGAGTTTTTTGCAAAATTTTACAGAAAGAAATACGTGTGTAATTTTAGATGAACCAGTAAGAATTCAAGAATATGCAAAAATGGTGGAATGGGAATTTCGAGAAAGCATGACACATCGTCTTGAAAAGGGATATGTTTTACCAATGCAAATTGAATTGCTTATTACAGTGCAACAAGTAATTCATTTAATTGATCAATTTCCTGTGCTAGAAATAGGATTTATGGAGCAGAAAAAAATTGTTAGCTCATTTGATAAAAAGGCAACAATTGAAGCAAAAAATGTATCGGGATTTCAGAATAATTTTGAATTATTAGTAAAAGAGTTGAAAAAATATAAAAAAGAAGGATTTCGAACAATTTTACTTTCAAATTCTAGAACAAGAGCTATGAGGTTGGCAAAAGACTTGTTAGAAGAAGGATTGAATTCCTTTTATACAGACGATCCTTTCCGAGAAGTTATGCCAAGAGAAGTAATGGTTTGCTATGGTCATGTTCGACAAGGATTTATTTATACAAATCTTTCTTTTGCAGTCATTTCAGAAGGAGATATTTTTGGAAGAGAGAAAAGAAGAAAAAAGAAGAAAAAAACGTATTCTGGATCAAAAATTCAAGATTTTGCAGAATTAAAAGTTGGAGATTATGTTGTACATGAAAATCATGGGTTAGGTATTTATAAAGGAATTGAAAAAGTACAAGTTGAAAAAATTGAAAAAGATTATATAAAAATTCAATACGCTGGAGAAGGAAATCTATACATTTTAGCAACTGGACTTGATTTGATTCAAAAATATTCTTCAGGAGATGGAAGAAAACCGAAATTAAATAAATTAGGAACAAAAGAATGGGAAAAAACAAAAACTAAGGCAAAGGGTGCAGTACAAGAAATAGCAAAAGATTTAGTAGCATTATATGCCACAAGACAAGAAAAAGAAGGATTTGTTTTTGGAAAAGACACTGTTTGGCAAAAAGAATTTGAAGAAATGTTTCCATTTGAAGAAACGAATGATCAGTTAGAGGCAATTCTTGCAACAAAGTCAGATATGGAAAGCAAAAAAATCATGGATAGACTTATTTGTGGGGATGTCGGATATGGGAAAACGGAGATTGCAATACGAGCCGCATTTAAAGCCGTACAAGACGGAAAACAAGTAGTATTCTTAGTGCCTACTACTATTTTAGCGCAACAGCATTATAATAATTTTATAAATCGAATGAAGGAGTTTCCAATTAGAATTGATTTGATGTGTAGATTTCGAAGTTTAAAAGAGCAAAAAACAACAGTTACCGATTTGAAAAAGGGACTTGTTGATATTGTAATTGGCACACACCGAATTTTATCAAAAGATATGGAATTTAAGGATTTAGGATTATTAATTGTAGATGAAGAACAACGATTTGGAGTAACACACAAAGAAAAGATAAAAAAATTAAAAGATGATGTGGATGTATTAACGTTATCGGCAACTCCAATTCCACGAACTCTTCATATGAGCTTAGTAGGGATTAGAGATATGAGTGTATTAGAAGAGGCGCCTAATGAACGTCAACCTATTCAAACTTATGTTGCAGAATATAATGAAGAATTAATTCGAGAGGCGATAGTTAGAGAATTAAATCGTGGAGGGCAAATTTATTATGTATACAATCGCGTCAATAATATTGAGCAAATATCAAAAATGTTACAAGAATTAGTTCCAGATGCTGTTGTCTCATTTGCGCATGGGCAAATGAATGAAAGAGAATTAGAACGTATTATGTATGAATTTGTGGATGGTGCGATAGATGTATTGGTATCTACAACGATTATAGAAACAGGACTAGATATTTCCAATGTAAATACGATTATTATTCATGATTCTGACCAATTAGGATTGTCGCAATTATATCAATTACGAGGTAGGGTCGGTAGAAGTAATCGAATGGCATATGCATTTTTAATGTATAAACGTGATAAAGTTTTAAAAGAAATTGCAGAAAAAAGACTACAGGCAATAAAAGAATTTACAGATTTGGGAAGTGGTTTTAAAATTGCAATGCGTGATTTAGAAATTCGTGGTGCTGGAAATTTACTTGGTTCAAAACAACATGGACATATGGAAGCAATCGGATATGATTTATACTGTAAAATGTTAAATGATGCAGTAAAAAATTTAAAAGGACTTGCAACAGGATTAGAAGATTTTAACACATTAGTTGATTTAGATGTAGATGCGTTTATTCCACCTTCTTTTATTATGAATGAAATTCAAAAATTAGATATTTATAAGAGAATTGCTGCAATTGAAAGTAAGGCTGAGAGTGAAGAAATGAAGGATGAATTACTCGATCGATTTGGTAGTATTCCGAAAAGTGTTGAAAATCTAATGCGAATTGCACTTATTCGTGTTAGTGCTCATAAACTATATATTACGGAAATAAAAGGAAAAAATGAAACAATTACATTCCTTTTAAAAAAAGACGGAAAAATATTTGGTGAAAAAATACCGGCACTTTTAAAAAATCATACAAAATTAAAATTTAATGTAAAGGGAACTCCCTCTTTTACGTATTCTTACAAAAAATTTGGAATGGTGGAAAAGGATAGTGAGTTTTTATTATCTATCACAGAAACGCTTTTAGAAGATATGAAAATCATTATTGAGGAATAAAAAAGAAAAAATTAGTATATTATCCATCTATTTACAAATACTATCTTTGATAAAATAGATGGAGGTATATCATGAAAGCAACAGGAATCGTTAGAAGAATAGATGATTTGGGAAGAGTTGTAATTCCAAAGGAAATTCGAAGAACACTTCGTATTCGTGTGGGAGACCCTTTAGAGATTTACACGGATAGAGAAGGTGAAATTGTTTTAAAGAAGTATTCCCCAATTGGTGAAATATCAACTTTTGCAAAGCAATATGTGGATAGTTTAGCACAAGTTTCATTGCATACAGCTATGATTACAGACCGAGATCAGATTATTGCTGTTTCGGGAGGACAAAAAAGTGCACAAGATAAAAGAATTAGTAAAGAACTTGAGGAAAAATTAGAAAAAAGAGAATGGTTTTACGCAGTTAAAGGAGATCGAAATTTTTTAAAGATTTCATCAGAATGTGAAATTGAACATGAACAACAATGTATTTGTCCTATTATTTGTGAGGGAGATATTATTGGCAGTGTTATTTTAATTAGTCAAGAAGTAAAAGGAAAAATGGGAGAAGTGGAACAAAAATTAGTTCAAGCGGCAGCAGGTTTTCTAGGAAGACAATTAGAATAAAAGAAAAAAGTTATTGGAATGAAGTTGATAAATTCCAATAACTTTTTTTTATAAATAGTCTTGTCCAACATGATCAAGCAGTTTTATTTTTTCTTGGTATAATTTTTTCGATAAATCTACATATACTTTATGTGGATTTACAAAACGTCTTGTTTCATCCCATAAAGTATTTAATTCTTCTTGACAATATGCGCGAATATCCATTACTTTTGGAGATTCATAACAACATACGCCGTTTTTAAAAATTGGAATCATTAGCTCTTTTAAAGTAAAGCTTCCTGCTTTTAAATTTGTTTTCTTCCATGGTTCAAGAGGATCAAAAAGCAATAAATCTTCGGTTTCTGAAAAAGTTTCGTTCTCTAAGCAAATTAAATCGGCTTTGATCTTTTTGGAAAGTACATCATAAATACGATATATTTTTTTATTACCTGGATTCGTTACTTTTTCACTATTTTCAGAAAGTTTGATTTTAGGAATAAAAGAACCAGATTCATCTTTAATAGCAGCTAGTTTATATACACCACCAAAGGCAGGGTTGTCCTTTGAAGTAATCAGATTTGTACCAACACCCCAAGAAGTAATTGCAGCTCCTTGTGCTTTTAAACTTTCAATTAGATATTCATCTAAATCATTAGAAGCTGAAATAATTGCATCTGAAAAACCAGCTTCATCTAACATTTTTCTTGCTTTTTTTGAAAGATAAGCTAAATCACCACTATCTAGTCGTATCCCATAAACACCAAGATTGATGCCTTGCTCTTGTAGTTCTTTAAATACTCGAATGGCATTAGGAACACCAGATTTAAGGGAATCATATGTATCTACAAGTAAGATACAAGCACTTGGATACATAGAAGCATACGTTTTAAACGCGGTATATTCGTCTGGAAAACTCATGATCCAACTATGTGCATGTGTTCCCTTAACAGGAACATCAAATAGTTGCCCACATAATACATTTGAAGTCCCGACACAACCACCGATCATTGCGGCACGAGCACCATATATGCCAGCGTCAGGCCCTTGCGCACGACGAAGTCCAAATTCTAAAATATCATTACCCTTTGCAGCAAAACATACACGTGATGCCTTTGTCGCAATAAGACTTTGATGATTGATAATATTTAAAATTGCAGTTTCTACTAATTGTGCTTCCATAATTGGTGCAATTACTTTGATTAGTGGTTCTCTAGGAAAGATAACGCTTCCTTCTGGAATGGCGTAAATATCTCCGCAAAATTTGAAATTAGATAGATATTCTAAAAAATCATCATCAAATAAACCAAGACTTTCTAGATAGGATATGTCTTCTTTTGAAAAATGAAGATTTTTAATATAATTGATTAATTGTTCTATACCAGCCATAATGGCATAACCGCCATTGCAAGGATTGGTACGATAAAAAGCATCAAAAATTACTGTTTCATTACGATTTTCATTTTTAAAATATCCTTGCATCATGGTTAACTCATATAAATCTGTAAGCAAGGTTAAGTTTTGTCTATCCATGGATTTTTCCTCATTTTCCTTAACAAATTATTTAAACCTACTATACACCTAATAGAGTATGTTTGCAACTTTCATATTGACAAAAAGTACAAGAAAACATTATAATTGATTCAGTATATAAATAAGTAATGACTATGAGGAAGACAGTAAACTCTTTTGAAAATTATAGCGAGTTCGTGATGGTGTAAGACGGATAGGAATAGAGAGAGATTGAAAATCACTTCTGAGTTACAAGCTGAAATTAAGTAGGTGATGTCGGTTGTGCACCGTTATTTGCACGCGCGTATAAACTATGTAAATTGGTCGTACGAGTAATGGGTGGTTCATACACGAGATTTTTGCCTCGTCCTTTTACAAGGATGGGGCTTTTTTATTTAGAACTAGTTAACACAAGGAAGGAATGGATTAAAAAAATGTATCAAAAAGTAGACAGTAATTTGAATTTTGTGGACAGAGAGAAAAATGTGCTTGCATTTTGGCAAGAACATCAAATTTTTGAAAAAAGTATGGAGAATCGTAAAGAAGGAGAAACTTATACTTTTTATGATGGACCTCCAACAGCAAATGGAAAACCACATATTGGACATGTATTAACTCGTGTTATTAAAGATATGATTCCAAGATATCGTACAATGAAAGGATATATGGTTCCTAGAAAAGCTGGATGGGATACACATGGACTTCCAGTAGAATTAGAAGTAGAAAAATTATTAGGATTAGATGGAAAAGAACAAATTGAAGCATACGGACTTGATCCTTTTATTGATAAATGTAAGGAAAGTGTTTGGAAATATAAGGGAATGTGGGAAGATTTTTCAGGAACAGTAGGATTCTGGGCAGATATGGAAGACCCTTATGTAACATATCATGATAATTTTATTGAGTCAGAGTGGTGGGCATTAAAAACCATTTGGGATAAAGACTTATTATACAAAGGATTTAAGATTGTACCTTATTGTCCACGTTGTGGAACACCGTTATCTTCTCATGAAGTTGCACAAGGATATAAAGATGTAAAAGAACGTTCGGCGATTGCAAGATTTAAAGTAAAAGAGGAAGATGCTTACATTCTTGCTTGGACAACAACACCTTGGACATTGCCTTCAAACTTGGCACTTTGTGTTAATCCAAATGAAACATATGCTTTAGTAAAAGCAATAGATGGATATACGTATTATCTTGCAGAGGCACTACTAGATTCTGTATTAGGCTCACTTGCAGGTGAAGGCGAGAAAGCATATGAAGTTTTGAAAACTTGTACAGGAAAAGAGTTAGAATACAAAGAATATGTACCTTTGTTTGATTTTTCGGTAGCACTTTGTGAAAAACAAAATAAAAAAGCATTTTATGTAACGTGTGATGAGTATGTAACACTTTCGGATGGTACGGGTGTAGTTCATATTGCACCAGCATTTGGGGAAGATGATGCTAAAGTAGGAAGAAATTACGATTTACCATTTATACAATTAGTAGATAGTAAAGGGGAAATGGCACAAGAAACACCTTGGGCTGGAACCTTTTGTAAGGATGCAGATAAAGAGATTATTATTGCACTTAAAACAGCAGGATTATTATTCTCTTCTCCAAACTATGAGCATAGTTATCCACATTGTTGGAGATGTGATACACCACTTATTTATTATGCAAGAGAATCGTGGTTCATCAAAATGACTGCAGTAAAAGAAGATTTAATTCGTAATAATAATACAATTAATTGGATTCCAGAATCTATTGGAAAAGGACGTTTTGGAGATTGGTTAGAAAATATTCAAGATTGGGGAATTTCAAGAAATAGATATTGGGGAACACCTTTAAATATGTGGGAATGTGAATGTGGCCATTTCCATGCTATTGGAAGTCGTGAAGAACTATATCAAATGAGTAAAAACGAAAACGCTAAAACAGTAGAGCTTCATAGACCATACATCGATGAAATTACATTCCCATGTGAAAAATGCCAAAAAACTATGACACGTGTTCCAGAAGTAATTGATTGTTGGTTTGATTCAGGAGCGATGCCTTTTGCACAACACCATTATCCATTCGAAAATAAAGAATTATTTGAATCACAATTTCCAGCACAATTTATCTCAGAAGCTGTGGATCAAACAAGAGGATGGTTTTATTCTCTTCTTGCAGAGTCAACCTTATTATTTAATAAAGCACCATATGAAAATGTAATTGTTTTAGGTCATGTTCAAGATGAAAATGGTCAAAAAATGAGTAAATCAAAAGGGAATGCAGTAGATCCTTTTGATGCATTAGAAACATATGGGGCAGATGCAATTCGTTGGTATTTCTATGTAAATTCTGCGCCATGGTTACCAAATAGATTTCATGGAAAAGCAGTAGTAGAAGGACAACGTAAGTTCATGGGTACATTATGGAATACGTATGCATTCTTTGTTCTTTATGCAAATATTGATGGATTTGATGCAACAAAATATGAATTAAAGTATGATGAACTACCTGTTATGGATAAATGGCTTTTATCTAAGTTAAATAGTTTAATTGCTACAGTAGATGACCATCTTGAACATTATAGAATTCCAGAATCAGCAAGAGCATTACAAGAATTTGTAGATGAAATGAGTAATTGGTATGTAAGACGTGGAAGAGAGCGTTTTTGGGCAAAAGGAATGGAACAAGATAAAATTAATGCGTATATGACACTTCATACAGCATTAGTTAGTGTTTCAAAAGTTGCAGCACCACTTATTCCTTTTATGACAGAAGAAATCTATCAAAACCTAGTAAGAAGTATCGACAAAAATGCACTTGAAAGTATTCATTTATGTGATTATCCAGTATCAAATGGGGAATGGATTAATAAAAAACTAGAAGAAAATATGGAATCTTTATTAGATGTAGTTGTAATGGGACGTGCATGTAGAAATGCGGCAAACATCAAGAATAGACAACCAATTGGAAAAATGTTTATTAAAGCAGATTTCAAACTTGATTCTTTCTATACAGATATTATTTGCGAAGAATTAAATGTAAAAGAAGTAATTTTTACAGAAGATGTTCGTGAATTTACAACATATAACTTTAAACCACAGCTTAAAACAGTAGGTCCAAAATATGGAAAACAATTAGGCGGAATTCAAAAAGAATTATCAAATCTTGATGGAAATGATGCAATGGATACATTAAAAGAAACAGGAAAAATTTCTTTTGTTGTTGAAGAGGTAGAAGTTGTGTTAGAAGAAGCAGATTTATTAATTGCAATGGAACAAAAAGAAGGATATGTGTCGGAAGATGATAATGGAATTACAGTTGTATTAGATACAAATTTAACAGAAGAATTAGTAGAAGAGGGATTTGTATACGAAATAATAAGTAAAATTCAAACGATGCGTAAAGAAACAGATTTTGAGGTTACAGATCATATTAAAGTTTCTATTTCTGGAAATGCTCGAATTAAAGAAATTGTTGAAAACAACAAAACAAATATTGGAACAAAAGTACTTGCCGATTCTTTTATCTTTGACAAAGAGCTTGAAAATAAGAAAGAGTGGAATGTTAATGGGGAAAATGTTACAATAGGAGTAGAGTGTATTTAATAACAAAATGATTCGTAATAAACTATGAGGAGGGTAAGAAGGTATGGCAAAAAAAACTACAATGAGTTTAAAATTTGATAAGGAATTGTTCAAAAGAAGTGTATTATATAATATTAAAACACTTTATAGAAAAACATTGGAAGAAGCAACAAAGCAACAAATTTTTCAAGCGGTATCGTATGCTATTAAGGATGTAGTAGTAGATCATTGGTTAGAAACACAAAAGGAATACGACAAGCAAGATTGTAAAGTTGTATACTACTTATCCATGGAGTTTTTAATGGGGAGAGCTCTTGGGAATAATCTGATTAATCTACAAGCATATGATGCAGTAGAAGCTTCTTTAAAAGAATTGGGTGTTGACATTAATATGGTAGAAGATGAAGAACCAGATGCAGCGCTTGGTAATGGTGGACTTGGTCGTCTTGCAGCATGTTTTCTAGATTCTTTAGCAACTTTAGGATATCCGGCATATGGTTGCGGAATACGTTACAGATATGGAATGTTTAAACAAGAGATTCGTGATGGCTATCAAGTGGAAGTACCAGATCGATGGTTGACAGAAGGAAATCCATTTGAACTTAGAAGACCAGAATATACAAAAGAAGTAAAATTTGGTGGATATGTAAAAATAGAAATAGATCAAGATGGAAGAAGTAGATTTGTGCAAGAAAATTATCAATCAGTAAAAGCAGTACCTTATGATATTCCAATTGTAGGATATGGGAATGGTATTGTAAATACATTAAGAATTTGGGATGCGGAAGCAATGGAATGTTTCCAACTAGATTCTTTTGATAAAGGGGACTATAGAAAAGCAGTAGAACAAGAAAATCTTGCAAAAAATATTTGTGAAGTATTATATCCAAATGATAATCATTATGCTGGGAAAGAGTTGCGATTAAAACAACAATATTTCTTCATATCTGCTTCAGTGCAAGAAGCAGTTGAGAAATATTTAAAGAAACATGATGATATAAAAAAATTCCATGAAAAAGTAACATTTCAATTAAATGATACACATCCAACAGTAGCAATAGCGGAACTTATGAGAATTTTAATGGATGAACATAATTTGAATTGGGAAGAAGCTTGGGAAGTAACAAGACAAACTTGTGCTTATACAAATCACACAATTATGTCAGAAGCATTAGAAAAATGGCCAATTGAATTATTTGATCGTTTGCTTCCAAGAATTTATCAAATTGTAGAAGAAATTAATAGAAGATTTGTAGCAAAGATTTTAGAAATGTATCCAGGAAATCAAGATAAAGTTCGTGCAATGGCAATTATTTATGATGAGCAAGTGAAAATGGCAAACCTTGCAATTGCAGCAGGTTATTCTGTTAATGGTGTTGCACAGTTACATACAGAAATTTTGATGAAACAAGAATTAAAAGATTTTTATGAAATGATGCCAGAAAAGTTCAATAATAAAACAAATGGAATTACACAAAGAAGATTTTTACTTCATGGAAATCCATTGTTAGCAAATTGGGTAACCAATCATATAGGTAGTGAATGGATTACGGATTTACCTGAGATGAAAAAACTTGCAATTTATGCAGATGATAAAAAAGCACAACAAGAATTTATGAATATTAAATATCAAAATAAAGTGCGTCTTGCAAATTATATTTTAGAGCACAATGGAATTGAAGTAAATCCTAGATCAATATTTGATGTTCAAGTCAAAAGATTACATGAGTATAAACGACAATTATTAAATGTGCTTCATATTATGTATTTGTATAATAAAATGAAAGAAAATCCAGAGATGAATCTATATCCAAGAACATTTATTTTTGGAGCAAAAGCGGCAGCAGGATATCATAATGCAAAGATGACTATTAAGTTAATTAATTCGGTAGCAGATGTGGTAAATAATGATCCAGCCATTAAAGGGAAAATTAAAGTTGTATTTATTGAAAATTACCGCGTATCAAATGCAGAGATGATTTTTGCGGCAGCAGATGTATCAGAACAAATTTCAACTGCAAGTAAAGAGGCATCTGGAACGGGTAATATGAAATTCATGTTAAATGGGGCTCTTACTTTAGGAACTATGGATGGAGCAAATGTTGAAATTGTTGAAGAAGTTGGGGAAGAACATGCATTTATCTTTGGATTATCTTCAGATGAGGTTATTCAATATGAAAATTATGGCGGATATAATCCAATGGAAATCTTTAATCAAGATAGTGATATTCGTAAAGTATTAATGCAACTTGTAAATGGTACATATGCACCAGATGACCCAGAAAGATTTAGATGTTTATATAATTCCTTAGTAAACACACAAGAAACATCGGTTGCAGATCGTTACTTTATCTTAAAAGACTTTAGAGGATATGTAGAAGCGCAAGAACGGATTGCAAAAGCATATCAAGATGAAAGTAGATGGGCAAAAAGTGCAATTTTAAATACATCATATTCTGGAAAATTTACATCAGATCGAACCATTCAAGAGTATGTAGATGATATCTGGAAATTAAAAAAAGTAGTAATAAAGAAGAAGTAAAAACCGGAGGTTAAGACATGATTTCATTATCAACAAAAGGCGCATATCTTGTAAATGGAGAGCTTATTCTTGAAGAAAATGATGCAAGCGCATATATAAAAAATAAAACAGGAATAGAAATTACAAAAGAAGAAGCAGCAAAAGGTAGTATTGCTTATGAAATTCTAACGAATCACAATACATCAGGAAACGATACAAAATTGAAAGTGAAATTTGATAAGTTAACGTCTCATGATATTACGTTTGTTGGAATTATTCAAACAGCAAGAGCATCAGGATTAGAAAAATTTCCAATTCCTTATGTACTTACAAATTGTCATAACTCTTTGTGTGCAGTAGGTGGAACAATAAATGAAGATGATCATATGTATGGTCTAACTTGTGCTAAAAAATATGGTGGAGTATATGTACCACCACATCAAGCCGTAATACATCAATATGCAAGAGAAATGCTTGCAGGTGGAGGAAAGATGATTTTAGGTTCCGATTCCCATACAAGATATGGTGCATTAGGAACAATGGCAATGGGAGAAGGTGGACCAGAGCTTGTAAAACAATTGTTAAATCAAACATATGATATTAATATGCCAGAAGTAGTGGCAGTATATTTGACAGGAGCACCTAAAAGAGGAGTAGGCCCTCAAGATGTTGCCCTTGCGATTATTGGAAAAGTATTTGCCAGTGGATATGTAAAAAATAAGGTTATGGAATTTGTTGGGCCAGGAGTTGCTAACTTAAGTGCAGATTATAGAATCGGAATTGATGTTATGACCACGGAAACAACTTGTTTGTCTTCTATTTGGCAAACAGATGATACTATCAAAGAATTTTATGAAATTCACGGAAGAAAAGAAGAGTATAAATTCTTACAACCAAAAGAAGTGACGTATTATGAAGGTGCAATTATCGTAGATTTAGATCAAGTAAAACCTATGATTGCTATGCCATTTCACCCAAGCAATACATATACAATTGATGATGTAAATGCAAATTTAGGTGACATTTTAGCAGAAGTTGAAAAACGCGCAATGGTAAGTTTAGATGGCGCAGTTCATTATTCTTTGCAAGATAAAGTACGTAATGGAAAATTATATGTAGAACAAGGAATTATTGCAGGTTGTGCAGGTGGTGGATTTGAAAATATTTGTGAAGCAGCGGATATTTTAAAAGGTGCTTATATTGGAGCAGATGAATTTACATTAAGTGTATATCCAGCTTCTACACCGATTTATATGGAGTTGATAAAAAATGGCTGTGCGGCTTCTTTGTTGGAAGCGGGAGCAGTTATGAAAACAGCTTTTTGTGGACCATGTTTTGGAGCAGGTGATACACCAGCAAATAATGCATTTAGTATTCGTCATTCGACTAGAAACTTCCCAAATAGAGAAGGATCTAAATTGCAAAATGGACAAATCTCATCAGTAGCATTAATGGATGCTAGAAGTATTGCAGCAACAGCAGCAAATAAAGGGTTCTTAACAGCTGCTACAGATTTTGATGGAACAATAGGCCAATATAAATACCACTTCGATTCAAAAATCTATGCAAATAGAGTATTTGATTCCAAAGGGATTGCAGATGATAGTGTTGAAATAAAGTTTGGACCAAATATTAAAGATTGGCCAACTATGGGAGCATTACCACAAAACTTATTACTTCAAGTAGTTGCGGAAATTCATGATCCAGTTACAACAACAGATGAATTAATTCCGTCAGGAGAAACATCATCTTATCGTTCAAACCCTTTAGGACTTGCAGAATTTACATTATCAAGAAAAGATCCAAATTATGTAAAACGAGCAAAAGAAATTCAAGTAGCTCAAACAGCATTAATTGAAGGAAAATCAGCAGTAGGTGCAAAACCAGAATTAAAACCTATATTAGATAAAATTTCTGAAACATTTTCATCAGTAGAAGAAAACAATATGGGATTTGGCTCTACGATTTTTGCAGTAAAACCAGGAGATGGTTCGGCAAGAGAACAAGCAGCAAGTTGTCAAAAAGTATTAGGTGGATGGGCAAATATTGCAAATGAGTATGCAACAAAAAGATATCGTTCAAATTTAATTAACTGGGGGATGTTACCTTTTGTTATAAAAGAAACAACAATTCCATTTAAAAATTTAGATTATTTATTCTTCCCAAATATCAAAGAAGCTGTAGAAACAAAAGCAGATGTGATAAAAGGATATGTTGTAAAAGAAGAAGGTTTAGTAGAATTTGAAGTATCTCTTTTAGAATTAACAGATGAAGAAAGAGAAATTATTTTAAAAGGTTGTTTGATTAATTATAATAAAGTTTCATAGAGATATGGTTATAGTTTGTACCAATACTTTCATACAATAGATTCAAGGATTCGTTTTGAATAGGTATGAAAGAGGGAACAGCGATATGAAAAATAGATCAAATTATTCTTACCAGTATTATGATTATCATAAAAAAGAAAGAAGAAGCACATTAGATAAAGTAAAAGATCTAATGTTTCTTCTTTTTTTGTTGCTTATTTTAGCATTTGCAGTTCGTACTTTCTTTGGAGTGCAAAAAGTAGAAGAAAAAGAATATGTAAAGAGTGAAATCTATATAGAAGTAGATTCATTTTTTGGTAAAAAGTCGATTCCAATTGAGGAATATTTAATTTTTTTAGTTGCAAAAAATGTACCCATAGAATATGAATTAGAAATGCTTAAAGTACAAACTATTTTACTTCGTACAAATTGTATGAAGAAAATAGAAGAGAAGGAAGCATTGAAGATAAGTGCATTAAGTGAAAAAGAAATGAAATTATTATGGGGTGATAAGTATCAAGAAAATTACAATAAAATAAAACAAGCGGTAGATGAAACAAAGGGAATGGTTGTTACATATGATAATATGTTAATTGAATTGCCTTTTCATAGAATTAGTAATAAAGAAACTAGACAGTATGGCAAATCTGCTTATTTAAAGAGTGTGGAATGCAATAAAGATCAAGAATCAGAAGAATATTATAACACTACACAAATAAAAGAACGCGAGTTTACTTCTAGAATAGAAGAATATACGAAGGAAAATGAAATTGCGACATTAAATTTAATTTTAGATGCAAATGATTATGTAAGTAGTGTTGTAATTAATGATATAGAAATTGATGGAGAACTTTTTCGAAAAGAATTTAATATTATTTCGTCAACATATTCGATAGAATACAAAGAAGGTTTTTTTATAATTACCACAAAAGGGATTGGTCATGGATATGGATTAAGTCAACATAGCGCAAATGAAATGGCCAAAGAGGGGAAAACGTATAGAGAGATTATAGAATACTTTTATAATGAGATTGAAATTGAAAAAAAGAATACATAAATTGGTATAAATAAAAAAGTTAGGGAAAAACTAAAGAAAAAGGAGGAAGTATCAATGAGAAAACGAAACAATCAAAAAAAAGAGAAGGCACTTATGCTTGCATCTAGTCTTTTAGTGTTATCTGCCCTAACTTTGACGGGAGTATATGTAAAAGAAAAAAGTAAGAGTAATGAGGAAAATATAATTGTAGATTTTGCATCATTAGAAGATAAGACAATAACAAAGGCTCAAGAAATAGGAAATGAATTAGAAGAAAGTGTAAATGTAACAGGAAACCATGTTGAAAATACATTTGATAACAGTGCAGATCTTATAAAAGAAGATGTTGGGCACATGGAGTTTTATCAAGAAGAACTTGAATTAGCAGATGGATTATTAGATGATATCGAAACAAATCCAGATGTTGCAACAACAGAAGTAATTTCAAACAATACGGTAAGTTTTGAAGAAGGTGAGTCAATTTTTTGGCCAATTGTCGGAAATATATTAATTAATTATAGTATGGATAAGACTGTGTATTTTAAAACACTTCAACAATATAAATATAATCCAGGAATTGTTATAGAAGCTACTGTTGGAGCAAATATTATGTCTGCAACAGATGGAATAATAGTTTCAGTTGAAAAAGATGATAAATTAGGAAATATTGTTAGAATGGATATTGGAAATGGATATGAAATTACGTATGGACAACTTGAAAATATTACGGCAGCAGTAGGGGATTATCTAAAACAAGGCGAAATATTTGCAACAGTATCAAATCCAACAAAATATTATTCAGTAGAAGGTGCAAATGTTTATTTTTCAGTAACAAAGGATGGAGAAGCAATCAATCCACTCTCTAAATTATCATAGTCTCTTTACCAAACTATCTCAAAAGGTTATAATGTGGAATGAGATAATAAAAGGAGAAAGAATTAGAATGAAACAACTCTGTTTTTTATATAGTATATGTATGGTTCTTCTAATGTCAGGATGCTCTTCTAGCTCTATTTTTCTATTTGAAGGAACAGATTTTTTAGTAAATGAATCTGGAACAATGGAGCTAGAAGAAAATTTTACATATGAAATCCCCGAAGAAAAAAGTTTTATTAAGATAAATGTGGAAGGCTATCAACCTGATAGTATAAAACTGGCCTATATAGAAGGGAAAGATTTAACACTTCAATTTGAAGTAAAAAGGAAATCAGATCATACAACTGTTTTTACAGAGACATTGCAAAAAATTGAAATAGAGGATGGAACTTCATTATACATAGGCGATTTCTCTGAGATTGTGAAAGAAGGAACATATTATTTATATCAAGAGGATGTAGGTTATTCTGAAGAATTTACAATTGAGGATAGTAATTATGAATGGATTCAAAAGGAATATTGGGAACATATAACAGATAAGGTTTGTAGACATAAAGGTGAATATGCAGGAGGATGGCATGATCCAAATACAAATAAAAAATATACCATAGATATTTCTTATCAAATTAGTAAAATATTATTAATTTATGAGCTTCAAAAAGAAGAGCAAGAGGAAATGCCAGATATATTAGAACAATTAGAAGTTCCTATATCTAATTTGATTCAATTACAAAATGTACGAGATGGCTCTATGCCATTAGAAGTAGATTGCATTAAAGATGAACTTGGTGAAATATCTTTAAATGCTACAGCTGCATATGCAGGAGCTCTTTCTATGTATGCAAGTGCAATACGTGAATATGATCAAAAATTGGCAAACTCTTATGTACAGTATGCAAAACGAGCATATCAATATGTAGAAAATAGTAGAAGTAATATTCAATTAGACATTGGATATTTTGCTTTAGTATCTTTGTTAAGAGAAACAAAACAAATAAAATATCAATCTTTATTAAACGAATATTTAACAATTGATTTTAGCTCGTTTGAAAGTTCAAATCAAGAGTTTACAGTACTGGGTGATATTTTGTATTTATTGATAGAAAAAAACATCAATATAAATTATGGAAAAGATGTATTAAATAAATATTTAGAAAAGGCAAATACTATCTTAGCAGAAAGTAAAAAAGCAACGTATCAAATTGCACAGCCTTACGGAACGTATGATACAACACTTCTCTATAAAGATATTATGACTCTTGGAGTTGCATATTCCATTGAATCAAATAGACAATATAGTCGATATTTAGAACATTATTTAAATTATCTTTTAGGAACAAATCCAGCTTCGGAAGTATTATTATCGAAAGAGGGGGAAATTCCAGAAGAAATCAATTTTTTACTCAAATAATAAGCTAGAAAGGCATGGATAGAAAAATGAAGATAGTAGTATTAGCTGGTGGAATTAGTACAGAACGTGATGTTTCTTTAAGTTCTGGTAAAATGGTATATGATGCACTTAGAAAAAAAGGGCATCAATGTATTTTTTTAGATGTTTATATAGGATATACAAAGGATGTTTTGCATATATTTGAAGAAGATATTGATTGGATGCGTGATGTTGAAACCGTAGGTATTGCATATCCAGATATTGAAAGTATTAAGAAAACAAGACAAGATGGTGATACAAATTATTTTGGTCCCAATGTCCTTTCAATTTGTCAACAAGCAGATGTAGTTTTTATGGCACTTCATGGAGAAAATGGAGAAAATGGAAAAATACAAGCTACTTTTGATTTACACGGGATTACATATACAGGGACAGATTACTTAAGTAGCGCTTTGGCAATGAACAAAAATATTGCGAAAGAATTATTTATACAATATCATATTCCAACTCCACAAGGAATTTGTTTGAAAAAAGAAGAGGAAATACCGAATGAATTTCCACTTCCTTGTGTCGTAAAATCAAATAGTGGTGGATCGAGTATTGGTGTTAGTATTGCAACTACAAAAGAAGAATATTTAGAGGCAATCAGGGAAGGGTTTCTATACGATAATCAAATTATTATTGAACAATATATAAAAGGGCGTGAATTTTCTGTAGGAATTTTAGAAAATAAGGCACTTCCTATTATTGAGATAGCACCAATACAAGGATTTTATGATTATAAAAATAAATATCAGGCAGGAAATGCAATAGAAACTTGTCCTGCAAATTTATCAGAAGAAAAAACAAAAGAAATGCAAAATTATGCACTAGATGTTTTTAAAGCACTTCGCTTACAAAATTATGCAAGAGTAGATTTTATGATGAATGAAAGAGAAGAAATTTTTTGTTTAGAAGCGAATACATTACCAGGAATGACAAAAACTTCTCTATTACCACAAGAGGCAGCAGTAGCGGGTATTTCTTTTGAAGATCTTTGTGAAAAAATAATCGAAGGGGCTCTTTAAACTATGAAAAACTTATCAATTGAAGGTATTGCAAATTGTTGCAATGGTGTAATTTATGGAAAAGAATGGATTGATTCAAGTGAAAAAACAATCAAAGGAGTCGTAATCGATTCAAGATTAATGGAAGAAGATTATCTATTTATTGCAACAAAAGGAGAAAAAGTAGATGGTCATAGTTTTATAACGCAAGTATTTCAAAAAAAAGCGATGGCAGTTGTTTGCGAACAATTACCGGAAGTGATCTTAGGACCATGTATTCTTGTAAAAGATTCCTTTCTTGCATTAAAAGAGATTGCAACATTTTATAGAGAACAATTATCTATTCCAATTATTGGTATTTCAGGTAGTGTTGGAAAAACAAGTACAAAAGAATGCGTTGCAAGTGTTTTAGAAAAAAAATTTCATGTTTTAAAGACGAATGGTAATTATAATAATGAAATAGGATTACCACTTACTATTTTAAGAATTAGAGAAGAGCATGAAATTGCAGTATTAGAAATGGGGATTAGTGATTTTAATGAAATGCATCGTTTAAGCCAAATTGCAAAACCAAATATTTGCTTACTTACTAATATTGGACCATGTCATTTAGAATGTTTAGGTGATTTAGATGGTGTTTTAAAAGCAAAAACAGAAATGTTTGATTTTGCAAAAGAAAATTTTATTGTTTGTATCAATGGAGATGACAAAAAATTAGCAACTTTAAAAGAAAAAAAGGAACTCTCTTTATATACATTTGGATTACAAAGTGAAAATGATGTTTATGCAAAAACAATAAAAGATTTGGGATTGTTTGGAAGTGAAGTAGAGATTTCTAGTACATATGATGGAAATACTTCAATCAATAAAACAATGATACCGCTACCAGGGAATCATATGGTGTATAATGCTCTTGCTGCAACATTAATTGGAACAATTTTTCAGATATCACCACAAGAAATAGCAGTAGGAATTGCAGAAACAGAATCTATTAAAGGAAGAAGCAATATTTTGAAAATGAAAGATTACATTGTGATTGATGATTGTTATAATGCAAACCCAATTTCAATGGAATCTGCTCTTTGTCTATTAGAACGCGCAAATTCTCGAAAAGTTGCAGTTCTTGGAGATATGTTTGAATTAGGGGAAAAACAAATAGAGTTACATAGAAAAATTGGGAAGATTGCAATTGAAAAGGCCGATGTAGTTGTTTGTGTAGGAATACTATCTAGACATATGAAAGAAGAAGCCTGTAAAGAAAATCGAATGGGAAAAGAAATTTTTTATTTCGAAACAATACAGGAATTAATAAAAAATTGGAATGAAATCATACAAACAGGAGATAGTGTTTTGTTGAAGGCATCGCATGGAATGAAGTTTGAGGAAATTCTAAAAGAAATTCAGTAAAAAAGAGAGAGTTGCACTTTAACTCTCTCTTTTTCTATGATTTTAAAATCTTTCTTCCGTCTTCATACATTTCCTTAATCACACTAGAAACATAATCACCAATTTTTTTTCTATCTTCTTTTTCTAATTGATCCATGTAAATAGGTGTTCCATATTGAAGAACCACTTTTGTTTTTTTCATTCTAGGAAATTGATCTTCAAAAATGGAAGCAGATTCATTAATGGAAATTGGAATGATTGCACACCCTGTTTTCTCAGCTATTTTAAAGCTACCACCATGAAACGGTAAAAAAGTATGATTTACAGAATTTCTTGTACCTTCTGGAAAAATACAAATAGAAATTCCAGAATTGATTTTTTCTATTCCAGCAAGAATTGTCTTTAAACCTTCTTTTATATTTGCCCGATCTAAAAAAAGACAATGAAGATTGTTCATCCAATCTCGTAAAAGAGGAAATTTTAACATTTCTACTTTTGCAATATATCCGGTAGGTCGTTTGACACGTACATACGTCAGTAATACATCAAAATAACTTCTATGATTTGCTACATATAAAACTGCTTTATCGTCGGGTACATTTTCAAGCCCTTTCGTAATCACTTCAACTCCAGTAATCCATAAAACAACTCTAAAAATCCATTGTACAATAGCTAGAGAAGAGGATGATTTTAAATCTTTGTTAAAGAAACCAATGAACCATTCTAGAATTAAGAGCGGAATACTAAAAATTAAAAATAAAACTACTGTTAAAAATACTGCTACAAATTTAAACATTACAAATACCATCCAATCTAAAAATAATTTACCAAATGTAGTATAACGTATGAAGAGATTGCAAGCAAGTAAAAACCGATGGAATAAAATGAAAAAAAAATAATAAATTAATATATAAGAAGAAAAAGAACGGATTAGATATGAAAAGATTTCTTATTGCAATGGTTATTTTTTTAGCCTCTCATTTAATAAGCTGTGGAATTAAGATGGAAATTCCAAAAGAAAAAGACTTAGAATTTACAGTAGTAAGTGAAGAATGTTTAGAGGAAGAACTTAGGAATATGATTTATGAGAAACAAGAAGAAGGGTTTACTATTACATATGTAGATGATGGATATATGTATTTATGTATTGGATATGGAAAACAAAAAAGTGGTGGATATAGTATTGCTGTAAAAGAATTGTTTTTAAGTACAAATGCTATTTATGTAGATACAAACTTAATTGGACCTAAAAATGGAGAAGAAAAATTAGAAGGCAATTCGTATCCTTATATCGTAATAAAAATAAAGGAACTTGAATTACCAGTAGTTTTTGAGTAATATAGAGTAAGTAGAAAAAAAGATACGAATGTTTGATAGGGAGGGACTAATGATAATAATAAAAAATGGATACATGCTTAATCCAGATGAAAATAAAGAAGGATTAGTGGATCTTGTATTAGAACATGGAAAAATCATCAAAATTATAAATAAGGATGATCCAGATTGTGAGAGAATCATAAAGGAAATTTTAATGGATAAGGAATATGAAATTATTGATGCAGATGGATTATGTGTTGCACCAGGACTAATCGATGTTCATGTTCATTTTAGAGATCCAGGTTTTACACATAAAGAAGATATTTATACTGGTGCTTATGCTGCAGCAAAAGGTGGATTTACAACTGTGATTTTGATGGCGAATACAGTACCTACAGTAGATAATAAAGAAACATTATCTTATATTATAAATAAGGGAAAAGAAACAAAAATACGCGTTAAAACTTGCGCAAGTGTTTCGGAAGGTTTGAAAGGCAATACATTAGTTGACTACACAACATTAAAAGCGGAAGGTGCAGTAGGTTTTACAGACGATGGAATTCCTTTATTAAATGAGAAGATTTTACGACGTGCTATGTGTGAAATTAAAAAAACGGGATTGCCAATTAGTCTTCATGAAGAAAATCCGGAATTTATTGTGAATAATGGAATTAATGATGAAATTGCACTTGTACATTTTGGCATTTCTGGTTCAAAAAAAGAAGCAGAAATATCAATGGTAAAAAGAGATTTACAAATTGCCATAGAAGAGGGGGGCATTGTAAATTTGCAACATATCAGTTGCAAAGAATCCGTAGAATTAATCCGTGAATACAAACAAAAAGTTGGTGGAGAAAATATTCATGGAGAAGCAACGCCACATCATTTTACGCTTACACAAGAAGATGTAGTGGAATATGGGACATTATGTAAAATGAATCCACCACTTCGTGCTGAGGAAGATCGATTAGCAATTATTGAAGGAATTAAAGATGGAACATTAGATATCATAGCAACGGATCATGCACCTCATACCATGGAAGAAAAAGATAATGTTATTACAAAAGCTCCAAGTGGAATTATAGGATTAGAAACAGCACTTTCTCTAGGAATCACAGAGTTGGTTGAAAAAAATCACTTGTCATTATTAGAATTAATTCGAAGAATGAGTACGAATCCTAGAAATCTTTATCAATTAGAGAATTCTTACCTAAGAGAGGGAGAAGAGGCAGATCTTGTAATATTTGATGCAAAAAAGGAATGGATTCCTGAAAAATTTTTATCAAAATCAAAGAATACTCCGTTTGTAGGAAAAAAAATGATAGGAAAAGTAAAATATACAATATGTAGAGGAGAAATCGTATATGAAGAAACAAAAGCATAGTGCAGTAGTTCTTTCTCAAAAAAACATTGCACCAAATATTTATGATCTATGGATTACATCACCATTGGCCAAGGGAGCAAAAGCAGGACAATTTATTAATATTTATCCAAAAAATCAAAGTACAATTTTACCAAGACCAATAAGTATTTGTGAAGTGGATAAAAAACAAGATAGCATTCGCATGGTATATCGTATTGAGGGAAAAGGGACAAAAGAATTCTCAAGTTATCAACCAGGAGAAACCATTGATATTTTAGGCACATTAGGAAATGGATTTCCAATAGAAGAGGCATGTAGTAAACATGTTGTTCTTATGGGTGGCGGAATTGGAATTCCACCAATGCTACAACTTGCAAAAGAATTAAAAGAACAAGGAGCAATGGTAAGTGCTATTATTGGATATCGAAGCGCACCTTTATTTTTATTAGAAGATTTATCGAAGTATGCAACAACTTATGTTGCTACAGAAGATGGTAGTGAAGGAACAAAAGGAAATGTTGTGGATTGTATCAAAGAACATAATATTTCATGTGATATCATAATGGCTTGTGGACCTATGCCAATGTTACGAGGAATCAAGACGTATGCAAGTGAGATGGGAATTGATGCCTATATTTCTTTAGAAGAAAGAATGGCTTGTGGGGTTGGAGCATGTCTAGGATGTGTTTGTAAAACAAAAGAAAAAGATCACCATTCTAATGTGAATAATACTCGTATTTGCACAGATGGGCCAGTATTTCTTGCTAAGGAGGTAGAAATTTAATGAATACAAAAGTAAAGATAGCGGGAGTAGAGCTTAAAAATCCAGTTATGACAGCCTCAGGGACATTTGGTTCTGGAATGGAGTATAGTGAATTTGTAGATTTAAATTTACTTGGAGCCGTTGTAACAAAGGGAGTGGCAAACGTACCATGGCCAGGAAATCCTGTGCCACGTGTTGCAGAAACATATGGTGGTATGTTAAATGCGATTGGATTACAAAATCCAGGGATTGATTTGTTCATAGAAAGAGATTTAGAATTTTTAAAACAATTTGATACCAAGGTTATTGTAAATGTTTGTGGAAAAACAACAAAAGATTATATAGAGGTTGTGGAAAATTTAGGAGATACACAAGTAGACTTATTAGAAATTAATGTTTCTTGTCCAAATGTAAAAGAGGGTGCAATTGCTTTTGGTCAAAAGGCAGATAGTTTATTGGATATTACGAAAGAAATTAAAAAACATGCAAAACAACCAATTATTATGAAATTAAGTCCTAATGTAACAGATATAACAGAAATGGCAAAAGCAGCACAAGAGGGTGGTGCAGATGCATTGTCTTTGATTAATACATTAACAGCAATGAAAATCGATATTTATAAAAGATCTTTTGCAATTGCAAATAAAACAGGTGGATTGTCAGGACCTGCAATTAAACCAGTCGCGGTACGTATGGTATATCAAGTTGCAAATGCAGTGCAAATACCAATTATTGGGATGGGTGGAATTGCAAATGCAGAGGATGCGATTGAATTTATGATGGCAGGTGCAACAGGTGTTGCAGTTGGAGCAATGAATTTTGTAAATCCATATGCGACAAAAGAAACTGTTTTAGGGATTGAAGAATTTATGAAAGCGCAGCAAATAGAAAATATAAATGATATTATTGCTTGTGTAAAATAATAGGAATATAATACCTCCTTAAATCATACCATTAATTAAGTGGATTTAGGGAGGTATATTTTGTGCAATTAGTAAAAAAGAACATACATATGGATCGAATAAAATGCAATGCAAATTCTCAAATTACATTAGAAGGAGATAGTATTGTTTCCGACCAAAAACAAGATATTGATCATATTATTTTAGAAAAAGGAAATGTTATTTTTGATGAAATTCGCGCTATGGAAAATAGTGTTTTAATTAGAGGGAAATTTGTATTTTCAACACTATATTTAACGGATGAAGAAGAAAAAATGTTATCAACACTAGATGGACAGATTGCATTTGATGAAAAAATTAGATTGGATGGAATTACTCCAAATGATGTGGTAGAGGTTTCTTATCAACTAGAAGATTTGAAAATACAGATTATCAATTCAAGAAAAATCAGCGTAAAAGTTTTAATAAATTTAAAAGCGTGTGTGAATGAATTGTTTGATGAAGACTTTGTAATTGATGTGGAACAAAATCAATATTTTGAAGTAAAAAGAGAACAAAAGAGAGTTGCTATATTACAAGGAAAGAATAAAGATATTTTTCGTCTGAAAGAAGAAATAGATATACCATCTGGATTTTCTAATATTGTTCAGATTTTATGGAGTGATTTTGTTGTAAATAAAATGGAATATACACCTCTTGAAGATCGGATTGCTATTCAAGGGGAAGTAAATTGTTTTTTTCTTTATGAAGCAGAAGATAGAAGCTGTAAATATTTTGAGCATGTTGTTCAAATAAAAGGTTCTCTAGATTGTGGAGGTATTAATGAGCAATCTATATTAAATGTACAGACAACATTATCGAATGTAGAATGTAATACAACGCAAGACTATGATGGAGAAGAACGATTAATAATACTCGATGTTGTTTTAGGAATGGCTATAGAATTTTATGAAAATACAACAGTAGATGTGATAGAGGATATTTATGGAACGAGACAAGGTGTAGAGTTGTCAAGTGAAACAAAAGAATGGAAAGAAGAAGTTGTAACTTATAGAAATCGTGAAAAAATAAGTAAAAAAATCAATTTTGAAAAAAACAAAGCAAAAATTGAGTCAATGATTTATACTAAGGCAGATGTAATAATTGAAGATTCTTTCTTAGAAGAAGGAGCAGTTGTAATAGAAGGAATTTTAAAAGTTCAGGGATTTTATAAAACGATTGATGAAGATGGAATGTATCATAATTTTATAAAAGAAATTCCTTTTGAAAGTACAATTGAATTGCATTCTACTACACAAAAAGAAACATATAAAATCGAGTGGCAGTTAGAGCAGTTACACACAAATGTTTTAGGAGAGTATGAAGTTGAGATAAAAGCACTTGTTTGTATTTCAGTAATTGCATTTACAACAAAAAAATGCAATGTAATAAAAGAAATTCAACTAGTAGAAAATTTGATGGAACAAAAAAATAAAATGCCAAGTCTTGTAGTCTATTTTGCAAAAGACAAAGATACATTATGGGATATTGGAAAACAATTTTATTGTTCAAGAGAAGAAATTGCTACAACGAATAATTTGGAAGGAAAAGAAATAAAAGCAGGAGATAAGATTTTAATTGTAAAATCCCTAGAATAAAGAAGAAGCAAGCCACTTTATTAAGTTGCTTGCTTTTTCTTGCTAGGAATCATTTGCTTCACTTGCCCAAGCATCAAACTTAGACATAGTTGCTTCATATGTTTTTTGACTTATTTCAGGTAGTTTTCCACCCCATGTTTTTTCCGCTTGTTTAAATCCTTTTTCAAATGCGGCTCTCATCTTTTCAATTTGATCTGGATCATTTCCAGAAACCGCTTTTGCAAATTCTATCATGCGATCAGACGTTTGTTCCACACCCCAATATCCAGTATCAGATATTTCACTTTGTGCTTGTTTTTTTGTTTCTTCATCTACTGAAAAATTGCCACTGCGTAAAATATCAAAAATAGAGGATGCTTTGTTACCTTGTGCTATAAGCATTTTTTCTACAATACTTTGAAGTTGATCTGTACGACTAGTAAGATCAGCTTTCATTTTGTTCACAAGATCAGTATTTGGTTCATAAATTACTCCGCTTGTAGTAGTAGTTTCTTTTGATTCTTTTGTAAGATCAGTTTTTTTTGTATAAGTTTGATAACTATTTGTAATACTTTGATTTGTAACTCCATTTACATTCATATTGACTCCTTTCTATGATTCCGATGATATTTCTATAGTATATATCGTCAACCAATGAAATAACTTTAATCACATTGCAATTAATTATAAAATTGTTTATAATTAAATATAAAATTGTATACAAAATACAAATGGAGATAAAAATATGGAACGTTTAATATTAAATGCAATGGGAAAGATTAATCTTTCTTTAGACGTAATACGAAAAAGAGAAGATAATTATCATGAAGTTCGTATGATAATGCAAACATTGAATTTATATGATACATTGTTGTTTGAAAAAACAACGGAAGATGGAATTGTAATCTTAGTAGATTGTGATACCATACCTTGTGATGAGAATAATTTAATTTATAAAGTAACAAAAATGATGTTTGAACAATTTCGGCTAAAAGGTGGCTTTAGAATTTCCTTAGAAAAAAGAATTCCAATGGCAGCAGGTATGGCAGGAGGAAGTGCAGATGCAGCGGCAACATTTGTTGCAATTAATCAAATGTATCAACTTAATCAATCTATGGATGATTTGAAAAAATTAGCTGTGAAAATTGGAGCAGATGTTCCATATTGTTTAGAAGGTGGAACATCATTATCTGAGGGTATTGGAGAAATTTTAACACCACTTGCATCACCACCTCATTGTTATGTACTTGTAGTAAAACCAAATATCAGTGTATCTACAAAATATGTATATGAAAATTTGCAGCTTGGTGGGAATGTATCGCATCCAAATGTTGATGCAATGATAGAGGCAATCAACAAGCAAGATTTGAGAACAATGTGTTTCCATATGGAAAATATATTAGAAACAGTAACGGTAAAAAAATATCCATTTATTGAAGAAATAAAAACGCATTTAAGGGAATATGGTGCAATCAATGCAATAATGAGCGGTAGTGGACCTACTGTTTTTGGTATTTTTGAAGACGAACATATAGGATTAGAAGCTAAACGAAAAATAGAAGAGCTTGCTGGAATTGAAAAAGTTGTATTAACTACTTTTTCGAATGCAACTTGTACATGTGTAAAAGAATAAAATAGGAGGAATTTATGGGTCAAGAATTTCAAATGGATATGGATGATTTTTTACCCCTTAGAGATGTTGTATTTAAAACATTGAGAAAAGGGATTTTAACTGGCGAATTAAAACCAGGAGAACGATTAATGGAGATACATTTGGCAAATAAATTAGGTGTAAGTCGTACTCCTATTCGTGAGGCTATTCGAAAATTGGAATTAGAGGGACTTGTAACAATGATTCCAAGACGTGGTGCAGAAGTTGCGCAAATTACAGAAAAAAGTATGAAAGATGTTCTTGAAGTAAGAAGATCCCTAGACTCTCTTGCAGTGGAACTTGCATGTAAGAGAATAACAGATGATGAAATTGAAGAATTAAGACTTGCTTGTCTTGAATTTGAAGATGCAATTAAAACTAAGAGTGTAACACAAATTGCAAAAGCGGATGTTTCACTTCATGATATTATTTTTCGCGCGACAAGAAATATGCGATTAAAACAGATTATGAACAACTTGGCTGAACAAATGTATCGTTATCGTTTTGAGTATATTAAAGATGAGACACAACATAGAATTTTGGTAGATGAGCATCAAAAAATATATGAAAGTATTTTAAATCGAAAAATTGATGATGCAAAGAAAGCCATCGAAAATCATATTGATAATCAAGAGATATCCATCATAAAACAAATAAGAATCGAAGAGAGTAAAAATCGAAAAAAATAAAATGAAAATCGTATAATTAGAAAATATTTGTTAATACTTTCCTTAAATGGAGGTATAGATGTGGAAAAAATAAAACAAATATTTTTAATAGGAAGCATTAGTTTTTTGTTTTGGGGATTAATGTATCCAGAGTTTAGTCTTTTAGAAGAAACCTACGAATATATTGGAATAGATTTGCAAGAAAAGAAAGAACCGGAAACAGATTTTTTTGCAATCTTAAAAACAGATGGAAGAGATATAGATATTAAGTTTAAATTATTTTCAAAATAAAAATAAGAAATGGAGTTTTTTATGCATGAAGATGCCAATAGGGCTGAATTGCCGATAGGAATTTTTGATTCAGGAGTTGGTGGATTAACCGTTGTTCGAGAAGTTATGAGACAAATACCAAATGAAAGAATTGTTTATTTTGGAGATACAGCGAGAGTACCTTATGGTGGGAAATCAAAAGAAGTAGTTACAAAATATTCAAGACAAATTATAAGATTTCTAAAAACAAAACAAGTAAAAGCCATTGTTATTGCGTGTAATACAGCAAGTGCATATGCACTTGAAGAAATAGAAAAAGAAATAGAGATTCCTATTATTGGAGTTGTAAAACCAGGTGTAAAGGTTGCATGTGAGACAACTAAAAATGGAAAGATTGGTGTTATTGCAACAGAAGGAACCATTAGTAGTAAAATCTATTCTACATATATTAAAGAATCAAATAACCATACAGTTATTCATGGAAAAGCTTGCCCGCTTTTTGTACCTCTAGTAGAAGAAGGATTGTTAGAAGATATTGTTACAGACGAAATAGCACAACGATATTTAGCGGAATTAAAAGATATAGGAATTGATACATTAATTCTAGGGTGTACGCATTATCCATTGATTCGCTCAACGATTGCAAAGGTAATGGGAGAGAATGTTATATTAGTAAACCCAGCCTATGAAACAGCAAAAGCTTTAAAAGAATTATTAGATAAGAACCATTTATTAAATGAAGTAAAACCACAACTTGGAACGAATCAATATCGTTTTTTTGTTAGTGACGGAGCAGAAAAATTTCAACATTTTGCAAATGCTATATTTAAATATGGTGTTTTATCAGCAAAGCAAATAGATATTGAAAAATACTAAGAAAAAAAGAAGGAATTGAAAATGACAAAAGAAGTAATGATTGCAATAAAGGGATTGCAATTTTATGAACAATTAGAAGAAGGAGAGCTTGAAACTATTCAAAAAGGGGAATACTATAAAAAGAACAATAGTCACTATATTCTTTTTGAAGAAGAAACAGAAGGATTTTCAAAGACCACGAAGTCTATGATTAAAGTGACAGATAATGAAGTTGTTTTGACAAAAAAAGGACTTATGAATGTAACAATGATTTTTGTAGAGGGTAAGAAGCATTTTACAAATTATGGAACATCATTTGGAAATCTTGTGATAGGAGTAGAGGGAAAAAAAATAGAAGTATCAGAAGAGGAAGAAAAATTAGCGTTGAAAATCGAATATAGGCTTGATATGAATTATGAACACCTTGCAGATTGTACGATTGATATTGCAGTACAAAGTTTTGATTGCTGGGGTAAAAAATAAAAGGCAGTGCCAAAAGGCATTGCCTATGTTATTATTTTACTGGTTTTGCTCCAGCTTTTTCTCTAGCGCTATCTACTGCCTTTTTCCACCAACTTTTCTTTTTTTGCTCTACTGGTGTACTCTTTCCATGCAATCCTTTTACATCTGTAATATAAATTCCACTTACAGTTGCTTTTACTTCTTTTTTTACTGGAATGTTTTCAAAAATTTTCTCATCACTTACTAATATCATAATTTGTGGTCCAATTTTTGCTTTTACAATAGGTAGTTTAGAAAATCTTAAATACTTTGGAGTCTGATCAATTACTGCTTGTGGTAAACCAGATTCTTTCAGCTTTAATCTTTTCTTATCAATAATTAGCATAGAAACGGATTGTTTATGAGCTTCTAATTGCTCTTGTTGTTCCGCTTGTTTTGTCTGAGCACGTTTTCCTAGAAAATATAAAACAACGACACCAATTAATAATACTGCCAAAATTACAAGTAATACGATAGTAAGAGTATTCATGTAATAACCTCCTTGAAATATTCATTCTTTATGCAAAATGCAATTGCTTTTATTCTACCATTCTTTATCTGTTTGCGCAAGTAAAGTAGGTGGTATATAATTTGATAATAAGATAAATATTAGGAAGAGAAACGATTCATGATAGAAAGGAAACTATTTGTGAGTAATATATTAGATATTTTGCCATATTATATAGGCCAAATTGGAGCACAAATACTGCTTTTTAACTTAATATTGGGGATTTTTGTTATTTTTTTTCAACGTAAAGAACCAAGGTCTACATGGGCATGGCTACTTGTACTATATTTTATTCCTTATGTGGGATTTATTATATATTTATTAGCAGGAACTGACATGCACAAAAGAAAAATGTTTCGTGTGAAGGAAATTGAGGATCGGTTACACGAGGCGCTTAGAAATCAAGAATATGCAATAAAAAGAAATGGTTTAGTACAGATTGAACCAAAAGTAGAAAAATTTTCGGATTTGATATACTATAATATCAATTCTTCTCAAAGTGTGTTAAGTAATGATAATGCGATTGATATTTATACGGTGGGAAATGATAAGTTTCGGAAGCTAAAAAGTGACATGGAAGCAGCAAAACATTTTATCCATATTCAATACTATATCATAAAAAAGGATAAAGTATTTAATGAAATTGTGGAAATTTTGTTAAAAAAAGCAAAAGAGGGTGTCGAAGTACGTATATTATATGATAGTATGGGGTGTCGCACTTATAAAAAATCGGATTGGAAGCTTTTAGAGAAACAAGGAATTTTAATTGCAGAGTTCTTTCCAGCATGGCTTAGACGATTTCAACTTCGTATTAATTACAGGAATCATAGAAAAATTGTTGTCATTGATAATCAGATTGGATACGTTGGAGGATTCAATATTGGCAAAGAATATATTGGCCTTGATAAAAGATTTGGAGCATGGAGAGATACACATTTACGAATTAGTGGAACATCAGTAGTGTCTTTACAGATTCGTTTTATGTTAGATTGGAATTATGCTTCCAAAAATAAAATTCCGACAAATGATTTTTATTGTCTTGGAGAAGCGAAAGGGATAGGAAAATCGTTTGTTCAAATTGTAACAAGTGGTCCAGACTCTAGTGTGCAAAATATTAGAAATAATTATTTACGTTTAATTGCAAAGGCAGAAAAGTATATTTATATTCAAACACCATATTTTATCCCTGATGAGTCGATCTTAAATAGTCTTATTATTGCACTTGGATCAGGAATAGATGTGTCGATTATGATTCCGAATAAGCCAGATCACCCATTTGTTTATTGGGCAACATATTCTTATATCGGAGAATTAGTACGAGCTGGTGCAAGATGTTATATTTATGAGGATGGATTTTTGCATGCAAAAGGAATGATTATGGATGGAAAAGCATATTGTTATGGAACGGCAAATATGGATATTCGAAGTTTTGCGCTAAATTTTGAGGTTAATGCCATTGTTTATGGAGAGGAAGAAGCAAAAGAAATGGAAGAAATATATCATGCGGATATTAAAAAGTGTAGACGTATTACTAAGGAAATATACGAGAGAAGAAACTTAATTGTTCGAATGAAAGAACAGGTTAGTCGACTACTTTCGCCCTTGCTATAACCTTATAAATATGATATATATAAACAAGGTTTGATGAGGAGAAAAAACAATAAAATATAAGAATGGAGAGATTATGAAAAAGAAAATGATAGGATTTATGATAGGAGCAATGTGTTTTGGCCTATTAGCAGGATGTGGTGGTAATAAAACAGAAGAAACAAATACAGAAACACAAACACAAGAAGAAAGTACAACAGATGTTGTATATTTAAAAGACATTGATACAGATAAGTA
>JBOFWM010000009.1:0-40113 GCA_051653625.1 Lachnospiraceae bacterium | reverse complement strand
TTATTAGATTAATTAAATCTTCGTAGGTAAAAGCCATGTGTTTTTCATCTTCGGTTTCTTGTGGCCAGTCAAAAGTTCCTTGCTCAATTCTTTTAAAATGCAACCAAAATCCATTGTCTTCCCAAACTAATAATTTCAGCCTGTTTCTTGCTTGATTGCAAAAAACAAAAATCATTTTTTCTCTTGGGTCAAGGGCAAATTTAAACTGAACAATGTCACAAAGGCCATTTATGCTTTTTCTCATGTCCGTTTTTCCGCAAGATAAAAATATGCGGTATTTGCTATAATCAAACATTTAAAGTTGCCACCACCTTCAACACTTTTTCAAGAAAATATGTTTCCACATCTTCTTTAATGTTTATTTTGAAATTTTCATACTCAATTAACATTGATGATGGTTTTTCATTTGATGTGGTGACTTTTGGGGGTGCTGATGGGATTAGTTCAATAAAGGCATGTTCTTCGAGTTCCTTAAATTTTTTAACCCAACCGTGAAATGTAGAGTATGGAATCTTCATTTTTTTGCACCATACCTGCATAGACTCCCCACTGCCCATAAATGTTTGTACTAAATTTCTTTTTTCTTCCTCTGTGTATTTCTTTGTAATCTCCATAAATATAATTCCCTCCATTTAGTGTTTTGAGGTCATTATATTTGTGGGGAGGGGTTAATGCAATGCGTGGTTGGGTTGACGCTTACAATTAATTCAGGAATATATTGCAGATAAAAAAAGACCAAGATTTTTCATCTTGATCTTTTTTATATTATGTATAAAGCGAATCTATCTCTCCACGCTTACTTTCATATCCAATAAATTCTTCCCCATTATATAACGAGTAAATATTCTTACCTTTCCCCTTCGAAAGATAAAGTGCTATATCTGCTCTTTTATATAAATCCTCAAAAGTCGTTCCATGGTCTGGAAATATTGCAATACCTATACTACTTGAAATTGTAATCTTAGTATGATTATTTGTTTTATACGTCTTGTTAAATGACTTACATATTCTTTCTGCTTTTTTAATAATAAGATTTCTATTTGTAGTATTCTTCATGAAAATCATAAACTCATCTCCACCAACACGACCCACTATATCTTCTCTACTATCTGATTCTTCCGGCGAACTTCTAAATATATTTTTTAGATTTTCTGAAAGTTCACATAGTACTTCATCTCCAAACGAATGCCCCAAAAGATCATTAATCATTTTATAATTATCAACATCAATAATAAATAATACACCTTTGTGAGGACGTTTACTTCGAACAGATACAAAATCTGAAATCAATTTTTCTGTTGTTCCTTTATTATATAAATTTGTTAAAGAATCACGTTCCGCTTTCTTTTTAAGTTCTATTTCTAATATTTTTTCTTCATGAATATCTTTAACATACACAAATGCATAAATATCTCCCGATGAATTATCTTCATATAGATTTGCAGCAGCCTTAGCCCATCGATAATCGCCTTCTTTTTTTAATCTACGATAAACAATTTCTGTTACTTTTTTCCCACGATGATATTCCTCTAAAAGATTTTTTGTTGATACATATTTTTTAAACATTGCAATATCATCACTGTATATATATTTCGGTACTAAAGGCTCTAATAAATCACTATATGTATAAGAACATATTTTCAATAAATCAGAATGCTCTTCAAACCCTCTTGTCAATAAATCTTTTGACAAATTTATTTCATATACATTTAATGCATCTTTTATGACTGCATCCTTAAATTGTTGTTCATTCTCAATTGTTTGAGATAACTCTAAATTTTTCTTTTTTATAAAGACAGATTCCCCAACCTGCAGTGTAAAAAAGAACACGATAAAATATCCAAATAATAATGTAATTGATAATGCTAGTTGATTTTGGACTGCATAATCACAAACTATTTCATCTATATATATTCCTGTATTTACAAAGAGAAGATAAGAAATTACAACACCCGTCCAACAAACAATAAAAATCAATTGGTGCAGCTCTTCTGCTGCCGCTCTTGCACGTTCTTTGACTAGAAACTTTATAAGCAATACAAGCAAGATATTAAGTATAAAAAAACTTAAACTAAAAGTATTAATAAAAACACTATTATCAAGAAGCAATGTTTGAATCGATACACCCTTTATCATTGCTAACACACTAACACTAATCGATCTTACCAGCAATACATTGATATAAAAAGAAAGTACAAGCGCTATAATTCTTAATAAATTATCTTTATAGAACATTAAAAATTCCACTAAAATCAATATCCCAATACAGGCACATCCAACCACCGTATCGGTTCGTAGAATTATTGTAATTGCGACTATAGCTATTGCATTTACAATCCCTACTATTGTTTGCCCACCCCTTTTCAGTCGAGGATTTACTAAAAAAATATCACCCAAGTCAAATATCAAGTACGTATATACAAAAAATATAATTATCAAACCTGCTATTTGCATGTAATAATTTTGTAAATTCATATTACTTGTTCTCCTTAATTTTGTTTAAACTACAAACATAAAATATTAAACCCGATTTAATGCCTCTATATAATATTCTAAAAACTTTTCTTTTGGTAAAGGTTTTGAAAATAAATATCCTTGTCCAATTAATCCTTTATTGTGTTTTAAAAGTTCTAATTGTTCTTTGTTTTCAATTCCTTCCATAACAAGTGCAATATCTGGAAATGATTGAAACATTTCAATCAAATGCTCTAATATAATTTGTTTTGATGTATTGTTATTATTATCATTCAACAAACTTTTATCAAGTTTTACTTCATCAAAGGATACTGCGCTTAATATTTCAATATTTGAATATTTACACCCAAAATCATCTAATGATATTCGAAATCCAATTTCTTTAAGCTTTACAATGGACCGTCCTATTGCAGCCGATTCTACAAATCCACAATCTTCCGTTACTTCAATCGTAATCATAGAAGGGTCTACACCATATTCTTTACAAATTTCTTGTGATTTTATATGTATATCCGTAACAAGAATTGTAATTCTAGAATAATTAATAGAAATACTTGGTAATTGTGTATAGTTATTTTTCATCATAGTAGCAAGAAACTCACAAGCCTGACGTAATACAAATAAATCAATCAAAAAAATATTTCCCTGGCTTTCATATTTAGGAATAAATATATATGGTGCGATACAATTTCCCATTTCATCTTTTTTACGAATCAATGCTTCTGCACCTACTACTTTTTGATTGCTTAATAATACTTTTGGTTGTAGAAAAATTTCAAAACTATTATTTGCAATTTCATTTAATAGTATCTCCTCAGAACTTTGTTGAAAAAATTGTATATGTTCATCACGTTTCCTTCGATAATTCTCTTTATCTTTTAACATCGCCGCATCTGATGATATCATATGTTTATCAAGTTCTCCTAAATTATCACACCAACTTGTACCCATTGCTATGCTCACTTGATTATTTTTCTCTAACCGTTTTTGTAATTGTTTGATTTTTTCATCAAAATCATTAAAACTTATATTTTCCCAAAATACAATAAATTCATCTCCACTAATACGAAAAATATTATCCACAAAATATTCTTTCAATAAATCTACACAATTTGTTATATAATTATCTCCCATTTCATGTCCATACTTCGTATTTATTGCCTTAAGTCCATTAATATCCAAATAAACAATTCCCACGGTTTCAACTTGCGCTTCTTTTAACCTTACGACTGTTGCATCATAGTGATTCCGATTATACACTTGCGTCAATTTATCACGTTTTTGTAGATATCCAATCTTTTTAGTCATTTCAATTTTATTCAAATTATTCAAAATAAACATTGCTACTGTTTTTAATATTTGTAAATCATCTCGATTAATTGTCGGATCATCTACACCAATAAATCCAACCACTCTCTCATCATTTATAAGAGGTACTGTGAGGAGACTTTTAATATCTTGCATTTCTAATATTTTGTAATCAGAAGAATTTACATCTAAATCATTTGTAAGAGAATCAATAGAATATGCACCTATCGTAACAAATTTTTCCATCCAATCAGCAATAATTGATATTGGAACTTTTTGCAAGGAATCAATTTGTGGTTCTACCCCCTCTGCACACCATTCATGCGTATTATTTGTATACTGTTCCGACTCATCAATCTCAAAAAGGTATGCTCGATTTGCCTTGTAGTATTTCCCAATATTATCTAGTATTTCATTGATTGCAAGATTTGTATCCCCTTCGTTACATAATGTACTAGCACATTTGACCAACATTTGTTCTTTGGAAATTTGTATTTTTAACTCATGATATTTTTCTTTTTTTTCCGTAATATCTGTTGCAACTTCAAGTCTTATTGCTCTATCTCCATCATAAAAAACAGTATCTGATAATTCAAAATATTTATCTAAATACTCATTATAATGTTCCCACTTATAATACTCGTTTTCTTTTAATTTTTCATTTGTACAAAATTCACAAGGTTTCTCTTTATTTTGCAAAATTTTATAACATTTATGACCTTTGCACGTAAACTCATTATAACCTAGCGTTTCTTGCAATTTTTTATTCATATAAATCAATTCATATGTTTTTATGTCAGACAGATAACATACGTCCTCTAAATTATCTACGATATGTGACAAGTATTTATTATTAATTTCCAATTTCATAATTAATATCCTTTCAATATATCATCTAATGTGTTACTTTATTATACATTTTTAACATTAGAAAATCTAGGTTTATATAAAATTAATATTTTAAATATATTTTTTATTATTTTCTTAAAAAAAAGCCTATGTTTCTATTCGCGATAGAAAACACAGACTTTTTTTGTTTATAACGTTTCTTTATATTGTTCGATAAATAATTCTTTTGACACAGGTTTCGAAAATAAATATCCTTGTCCAATTAACCCTTTATAATCATTTAATAGATTTAAATGCTCTTCTTCTTCAATTCCCTCAACAACAACTGCAATATCCGGAAACGATTGGAACATTTCAATTATATGCCCTAATATTATATGTTTTGACATATGATTGCTGTATAAAAGACTTTTATCTATTTTCACCTCATCAAATGATATAGAGCTTACTATTTCAATATTTGAATATTTGCAACCAAAGTCATCTAGGGAAATTTTAAACCCAACTTCCTTTAATCTTCCAATTGCATGACCAATTGCAGCAGATTCTACAAATCCACAATCTTCTGTAACTTCAATTGTTATCATAGAACAATCAATTCCATATTCATCACATATCTCTATCGCTCTACCTTGTATATCTGTAACAAGAAGAGTTACTCTTGAAAAGTTAACTGATATGTGTGGTAACTCTTCAAATCCTTCCTTTCTCATATCCGCCAAAAATTCACATACTTGACGAAGTACAAATAAGTCAATCAGATAAATAGTGCCTTGCGATTCATACCTTGAAACAAATAAATATGGTGGAATATATTTTCCTGCCTCATCCTTTTTACGTATTAATGCTTCTGCACCAATTATTTTCATAGTATCAATAGATAATTTTGGTTGTAATAAAATTTCAAATTGGTTCTTCTTAATTTCATCTAATAATGCTTCTTCTGATTCATTATAAATTCCTTTTATACAGTCTTCTATATTTCTGTAATGATTATTTTTATTTTTAATCATCAAAGCATCTGCAGCTTTTAAGTGTTTATCTATATCCTCAATATTTTCACACCAACTCACTCCAATAGACATACTAACTTGCGTATTCTTCTTTAATTTTTCTTCCAATGTCAAAATATGCTTATTAAATTCTAAGTATTTAGTATGTTGTAAAAATATAATGAATTCATCTCCACCAATACGAAACACTTTATCTTTAAAATGTTCTTTTAAAATATCTGCACAATTTATAATATATCGATCTCCAAAGCTATGCCCATACTTTTCATTAATGATTTTCAATCCATTGATATCTACAGAAACAATACCTACACAATCAATGCGGGACCGTCTTAGTTCTTTTAATGTGCTATCATAATAATTACGATTATACAATCCTGTCAAACTATCTCGAGTACTTAGAAATTCAAGTTTTTCAGCAGTTCTCATTTTATTTAGATCATCTGACACAAACATAGATATTGTTTGTAGTAATTGTATATTTTTTGTATTAATCCTAGGATCATCTACACCTATAAAACCTATTGTTTTCTCTTTATCGTAAAGTGACACAGCAAGAAAGCTTCTGATTCCTTGTACATAAAGTATTTTATAATTAATCGAATTTCCATCAAAAGATTCGTCAATACAATCAACTGTACAAATACCATTCGATACTAAATCTTCCATTATATCAGATATCACTGCTAATGGAAGTTTATCAATTTGTAATTCAACACCATCTGCGCACCATTCATAACTCTTTGTTGCGTACTGTTCTAATTCATCTATTTTAAATAAATATGCTCTATTGGCATTGTAGTATTTTCCAACCATACCAAGGATTTTATCGATTGCATAATCAATCGTGTCTCCTTTACAAAAGGTACCTGCACATTGCACCAACAGCTCTTCAACTGCTGTTTTATTTTCAAGCTCAAAATATTTTTCTTTCAATGCAGTAATATCTGTAGCAATTTCTACCCTTATCTTTCTACCTTCATGCATTAATAACATATCTTTTATATCAAAATATTTGTTTAAATATTCATTATAAAATTCCCATTTATAAGGTTCATTCTCTTTCAAAAATTTATTTGTGCAAAAACTACATGGTGCCGTTTTATTTTGTAATACTTCATAACATTTTCTTCCACAAAGTGCCGCAGCATCAGAACCTACTAATTGCTCAATATTTTTATTCACAAATAATAGTTCATTTGTATCCATGTCCGTCATATAACATGGTCCATCAAAGTTATCTATAATAAATGATAACATATCATTATTTTCAATTGAAAAATTATTTGTCAACCTCATTCTATAGTATCCTTTCGCTTAGGCTATATATTCTTTATAAAATTAATTTTCACCTTTCTAATACTATATTATTTTTATGGTCACAAAAAAGTAACAATTGCAAAAAAAAAATATTTTTTACAATTTGAAGCAATTTTTGAAATAGTCAGAAAAAAGTCACACAAGTGCGACTTTTTTCTTCTTAACTATAGCATTTCCACTTTTAATTCATGCATTGCAACGTCTAGAAAAGCTTTTCCCTCAATAATAAAATTAATTCCTTCTGCAGAAAGATCTGTGTAAAAAGTCATAGACATCACTTGTTCTCCATCATTTATAAATACTTCCATACTAAATCGATCCAATAAAATTCTCAACTTTATTTTTCCATTTTGATTTTTTACATAAGCTCTTCTTTGATGCACTGTAGCTCTTCTTGTACCTGAATGTTTTCGATCTAGTTTGAGAATCGAAGAACTTGCTTCATATATAATTGATGTATAATTTGCTCCATCATCTGCCACACGAATTTCAAAATTTTTATAACACTCTTTTTCGTCAGACGGTTTGATTTCTAGAAAAAGATCTACGCATCTTCCTTGCACTTCTGGCAATTGCACTTTGTTAGAAACTAAAACATTTTGATGAATGATTTCTTTTCCATAATACTTCTCAATCTCTCTCACAGGTGCTTGAAACATTTTATGCTCTTTAATCGTTACTTCTCTTGGAATACTCATTTGACCGAACCATAAATATTCTGGTTTAAATGAAAGCGTATCCCAATTTTGCATCCATCCAATCATAATGCGTCTTCCATCTGGAGAAAGCACTGTTTGCGGTGCATAAAAGTCTATTCCATAATCAATTGTACCACATGTTTCTTCTGAAAAATTGTGATTTTTGTCATAATTCCCCACAAAATATAATGTTCCATTTCCATTGTGAAATTCCAATCCTTCTGGAAGCATATCTTGTGGGCTTGTAATCAACATATGCTTTCCATTTAATTCAAAGAAATCTGGACATTCCCACATTCTACCGTATCGTTTCTTATTTTCAATCAGTACTTTTTCAAAGTTCCAATCAAATCCATTACTACTGTTATATAAAAGTATTTGACCATCCTTTTCTTCTGTGCAACTTCCTACCACACAATAATACATCCCATCTTCAAACCAAATTTTAGGATCTCTAAAATCATATTTACTGCAATTTGTTGGCAATGTTTCTTCTGTTAAAACTGGATTATTTTCATGTTTTTTATATGTTTTTCCATCTCCAACAGCTATACACTGTGTTTGTATATCTTTTGCATTTTCTTCTTTTGACTCTTTCGTCACTCCTGTATATAAAAGTAAATGCTCACCAGTAGGTAATTCAATCGCACTTCCTGAAAAACATCCAACGCTATCATATTCTTCATCGGGTGCAATTGCCACTGGTTCATATGTCCATTTGATTAAATCTTCACTCACTGCATGTCCCCAATGCATCGGTCCCCAATGCGTATTGTAAGGATAATATTGATAAAACATATGATACTTTCCTTTATAATAAGAAAATCCATTCGGATCGTTCATCCAACCAACACGAGAGGATAAGTGAATAACTGGTCTTGTTTTTTCTTTAATTTGTAGTTCTTTTTCTTCTTCATATTTAATTGCTTTTTTTAATATTTCTTTCATACTTTCTACTCACTTACATTTTCATATCGATTATATGCTTCTTGATAAACACTCAATAATTTATCCATTCCACAACTTTCTTTTAAAACAGTAAGATAATTATTCCATTCTTCATCTGTTGGACCACCATTTTTAATCCATAATCCTTCATTTTCTGATACTGTATTCTCAAAATCTGTTCTATATTGATCAATTATCTCTAGTTCTTCTTCTGTAAAAACACAATCTACAGGATATGTTACATCACTACTTACAAATTGCATCCAATATTCTTGTAAATCTGTTAATCTTTCTATTGCACGATCTTCCATTTTGAATGTTGTATTATAATAATCACTTAAAATTAATTTTGGTCCATATACTTCATTCTCACTTTTTAATTCACCTGCACTTTTTCCAAATTTTTCTTTACTTTCTGCATCAGTAATACTTAACCATACACCATTTTCATCTTGTTCACTAAAGTATGTTCCAATTGGACCATATTGAAGTTGCATTACAACATCTGCTTGATACCAAGAATCGTAGAATTTTAATAAGGTTTCTGGGCTTTCACATGCACTTGTAATACTAAGATTTCCACTATTTGTTCCACCACCAGTTCGTATTGTAACATTGCTTGTTCCACTTGGGCCATCTAGTACAGGAAGAAATTCATAATCAGAAGCATACTCTCCCATTAATTCTTCAATATACCACCAAGTTCCAACTCCAACATATCCTTGTGAACATTTTGCAATATATTGGGTATCACTTTGACTGAACATTTCATTATCCATTAATCCATCCGCAAACCAGTCATGGAAATAGGTTAATGCTGCTCTGTAATTGTCTGTTGCAGAAACAAATTCTACCGTTCCATCTTCTTTTAAAACTAAATCATTACATACATCATTTATCCAATTTGTAAATCCAAACCCTGCATAAAAAATGTTTTGTCCCCAACACCATTGATCATATCCTGTACTCATCGGAATTGTTGTACCAGCATCATTCCCATAATATTTCGCACTCATATCATTTTCCTTAAAGGCTACTAAAACATCATGCAATTCATCTAACGTTGTTGGCATTGCCAATCCTAAATCATCTAGCCATGCTTTATTAATCATACTAAATTGTGGGATTGTATAAATACTATAATCTGTTTCACTTCCGATACCTGCTGTACCCATTTTTTCAGCCGATGGGAGGCCATAAATACCACCATCACTCATAGTAATAGCACTTAATATATCTGGATTTTCTTTTAATATTTTTGAAAGATTTGGCATAGTTTCTTCTGTAATATATTGCGTAAGATCAATAAAGGTACCATCTGTTCCGTATCTTGTTAATTCATAATTGGAAAATCCAACTCCTTGAAATGCATCTGGAAGATCTCCACCAGCAATTCTGATATTTACTTGTTCTGATAAAGAATCACTCATACAATCCCAATTAATTGTAATTCCATTCTCTTCTTGCAATGACTTTAATACTTCATTTTCTTCATATCCACTACTAAGCGCACTAATTCCTGATAAAATCGAAAATTCTACTTGATTACCATCTGCGTCTACTTTCGTTGTTTGCTTCCCGCCACACGCCGTCATCGATACTACCATACTTGTTATCAAAGCTGTAGATACTACCATTTTTAATACATTTTTTCTTTTCATATTTCTTTTCCTCCATATTTTTTTATTTACTTAGCCTTTTACAGCACCTGCCATAAATCCTTTTTCAAAGTATTTTTGTACAAATGGATAAAATGCAAGCATCGGTGCCGCCGCTACTATAATCGATGCAAATTTAATCTGTTCTGTTAATTTATTAAGTTCTGCATAGCCTCCTGATATGGTGCTCGCTTGACTTGCACTTGCTGAACTTTTAATTAAAATATTTCTTAATACGAGTGGTAATGGAGCCATATCACTATTAGGAAGATAAATCAAAGCTGTAAACCAATCATTCCAATAAGCCACCATACTAAATACAACCATAACTGCCATAATAGGTTTTGAAAGAGGAATAATAATTTGTATAAATGTTTTCCACTTAGAAGATCCATCAATTTCTGCTGCTTCAATCATTTCTTTGGGAATACTATTCTCAAAGAAATTTCTTGTTATAATCATATTTGCTACTCCAACACCACCAGGCAAAAATAAAGACCACATGCTATTAATCAGTCCCGTATCTTTTACAATTAAATAAGTAGGAATTAATCCACCTCCAAAATACATGGTAATGATAAAAAATATACTCAAATATTTTCTTCCAGGTAACGTTTTTATACTTAATGGATAAGCAGTCAAATATATCATTACTACTGAAAATACTGTTCCAATTACCGTATATTTTATGCTGTTTACATAACTATTTGCTAAACTATCATCAGAAAATACAGCTTTATAACCATCTATATTTAATCCACTTGGGAGAAGAAATGTTTTTCCAGCATATACATCATATGGATTTGACACAGATGCAATCAATACATAATATAGTGGATAAGCAATTACCGTCACAATAATCAAACATATTACAACAAGGACAATATCACTTGTTCGATCTGAAAATCCTTTTGAATATTTTCGTCTTTTTGGCATGTTTTCTCCTCCTATATAAAGCTAATGTCTTCTGACGCTTTAGATGCTATTTTATTTACAATAATTAACAATATAATATTTATAACAGTGTTAAATAAACTCACCGCAGTGGAATAACTATATTTTGCATTTTCAATACCTTGTTGATAAATATATACCGAAATCACATCACTCGTTGCCTTATTTAAATCTGTTTGCAATAACCATACTTTTTCAAATCCAACATTCATTAAATTTCCTGCACTCATAATTAACATTAGCATCATTGTTGGTAATAATTGTGGAATATCAATTGTTCGTATGCGCCAAAACATAGATGCTCCGTCCATCTTTGCTGCTTCATATAAGGAAGAATCTATGCTTGCTAATGTTGCCATATATACAATGATTCCCCATCCTGCATCTTGCCAAATTCCAGATGCTATGTATATAGTACGAAATGCAGATGCTTCTGTAAGAAAGTCTAGCGTCGTTCCTGCTAAAAGATTGATCAATCCTCCAGTTGGACTTAAAAAAATTCGAATCATACCACATACAACCATAATAGAAATAAAATGTGGTGCATAAAGAATTGTCTGTACTACTTTTTGAAATTTTTTGAATCGCAATTGATTGATCATTAATGCCAAGATAACAGTAATTGGAAAACTCCACAAAAGACTATATAAACTTAGTAATATGGTATTTGATATCATTCTCCAGCAATTTGGTGATGTAAAAAATCTTTCAAACCATTTTAATCCAACCCATTCACTCCCCCATATTCCAGAACTTGCCTTAAAGTCACGAAATGCAATTTGAATTCCGTACATTGGAATGTACTTATAAATAATAGTAAGTGTCAATGGAATCAAAAGCATTGCATACAATTGCCAATTGTCTTTCATACGATGTAATAACGATTTATTGTTTATTGTTACAACTTTTACATCATTGTTTTTTTTCCTCATATTACCCTCCTTTATATTTCATGAAACGTTTCATGTATTTGTAATTTCAATTTATCATTGGATACTATGTTTGTCAATTAAAATATTAATTCTTACACTTTTTTTGTGAAATATAGCTATTTCAAATTTTATTTTTTGTTCATATTTTCATGAATCGTTTCATTTATCGTGTTTACTTCTTCCTTGTTTTGTTATATACTCACATTATAAAAACAAAGGAGCATTTTAGAGTATGAGTAAAAGTAACCCTACCATGAAAGATGTTGCACGAGAAGCTGGTGTTTCGCTCGGAACTGTATCAAACGTTGTAAATAATGTTCCAGTTGGAGAAACATATCGAAATCGAGTTCTAGATGCAATCGAAAAAATGAATTACCAAGTAAATAGCATTGCTCAAGGTTTAAAAGCTGACAAAACACGCGTTATTGCATTATTAATTCCTAATACAACCAATCCTTTTTTTGCTAAAATCACACATTTTATCAATAGGAGTCTTCTTCAAAAAGGATATCGTATGCTTTTATGTACCACAGATTCTGATCCTACTCTTGAACAATCTTATGTTACTATGGCACAACAAAATAAAGTGGATGGAGTGATCGGATTAACATACAATCCAAATTTAGTAATTCCTCCAAATGTCCCATTTGTAGCAATTGATCGAATACTTGGTCCAACTTTTCCTTGTGTTGCATCTGATAATTTTTCTGGCGGTCAACTAGCCGCTGAAAAACTAGCTACTCTTGGTTGCAAAAAAGTCGCATTTCTTCGTATTGGTTCTTCTCTTAGTAATGAACCTAACAAACGAAAATCAGGATTTGAAAATGGATGTATTCAACATCATTTGAATTATGAAATGAAAATATTAAATGATGGAGATTCTATGGAAGAGTTTAAAGTATTTTTAGCCTCTCATAAAACCTCTTGCGAATTCACTTTAGATGGAATTTTTTGTGTTACCGATCGAATCGCTTATACAGTCTTAAAATATTTAGAAGAATTGGGAGTATCTGTACCGGACGAGGTACAAGTGATTGGTTTTGATGGTTCAAAGGTTTTAGATACGGACGATTATATCTGTTCTACCATTGTTCAGCCTATTGAAGATATCGCAGATACTTGTGTTGACTTAATTTTGCAAGAACATACTACACAGAAACCACAATTAATTTGTCTACCTGTCACATATGCTTGTGGTGGTACTACAAAGGAAGAAGTTTCATAATGCACTTCTTCCTTTAGTAATACTTCTATGAATCTACTGTTCTATATAATCTTTCAAATATTGAGTTGGTGTTTTTTGATATATTTTTTTAAATGAACGATAAAAACTCCTCATATTTTCAAAACCTGAATTCATTGCACTATCAATTAAAGTATCCCCTCTATTAATCAGACAATCTAATGCATTCTGACAACGAAGCAATGTAACATACGCAGGAAATGTATACCCAAACGTACTTCGAAACAAATGCGAAAATCTACTCTCTGAATAATCAAAATGACTAGCAACGCGCTTTATATTCAATTCCGAATCCGAGAAATGTTCAAGTAAATAGGTAAGTACATCTTTACTAAATGTACTACTTCGCAAATCATGATATGGTTCCATTGGTAATTGTTCTAAAAGCAATCCCAAAATAGCATATACATATCCTTTATGTAAAATTGAAGTTGAAAGCATTACTTTTTCTTGAGTGAGAAGTTTTTTCATCATATCATAGACTGCACCATTCGTATCATAATATAAGGCCTCCGTAAATCTTAAATTTTTTGTAGTATTTTTAAATGAAGGTACCATATCAAGGGGAATCGTCAAGATAATAGATTCCCCTTCTTTAATTGTTTCATAATAATGTAAGGTATAACTAGGCGCAAACACCGCACAATTAGAAGACACTATATACTTTTTTCCTGCAACAAATGCTAATACTTCTCCCTTTATAACATACATCAACTCTAATGTATTATGAAAATGAGTATCACAACTATTATCAATTGATTTCCAACATTCTGCTGGCAATGCATCTCTAGATTGCTCATAATAAGCATTCATAATATTATCTTGTTTAATCATCTCATTCGCCCTTTCATTTTCTGCAGTAATGATAGCAGATTCTGTCACTTTTATGCAAGTACTTGTCACGACAAATTCACTTTGTTTCAGTATACTACTGAATATAGCACTTAACAAGTTCAGTGTATAAAGTTTGATATTTAAAGGAGAATATTAATATGGGGAAATTAAAAGCAGGTATTATTGGATGTGGGGGGATTGCAAACAATAAACATTTACCAGCAATTACAGAATTAGGCGAAGTAGATGTTGTAGCGTTTTGTGACATTATTTTAGAACGTGCTGAATCTACCGCTAAAAAGTTTTCTAATCCAGAAACAACAGTTGGAATTTTTGCAGACTATCAAGAGCTTTTAAAAACGGATCTTGATATCGTTTATGTATGTACGCCTAACCGATCACATTGCAAAATTACTGTAGACGCTTTAAAAAATGATAAACATGTTCTTTGCGAAAAACCAATGGCTATGAATTATGAAGAGGCTTGCTTAATGAGAGATACTGCAAAAGAAACTGGAAAAATTTTATCCATTGCTTATCAAAATAGATATCGAGCAGATAGTCAATATCTAAAAGCAGAATGTAGCAAAGGAACTTTAGGTGATATTTATTTTGCAAAAGCTCATGCAATACGTCGTAGAGCAGTACCTACATGGGGAGTTTTTTTAAATGAATTCGAACAAGGCGGTGGTCCACTTATTGACATTGGAACTCACGCATTAGATCTAACATTATGGCAAATGGATAATTATGAACCAGAATATGTGGTTGGAACTACTTATCATAAATTAAATAAACAAACACAAACTGGAAACGCTTGGGGAGACTGGGATACAGAGGCCTTTTCAGTTGAGGATAGTGCTTTTGGATTTATCAAAATGAAAAACGGGGCTACTATTATGTTAGAAAGTAGTTGGGCACTTAATTCTTTAGATGTTGATGAAGCTAAAACTTCTTTATGTGGCACATTAGCTGGCGCAGATATGAAAGACGGGTTACGTATCAACTATATCAAAAATAATACTCAAGTAGTGGAAAAACCTACATTTGCTGCACCAGGTGTCGATTTTTACGATGGCGAAGGTGATGATCCTGCTTTATTAGAACAAAAAACATTTGTTCATGCAGTAAAAGATGAAGGCGAATTATGCGTCCTTCCAAATCAAGCAGCTGTTGTAACACAAATTTTAGAAGCCATTTACGAAAGTGCAAAAACAGGAGCGCCTGTATATTTTAAATAATCTTATAATAGAAAGGAATAAAAAATCATGAAATTAGGAGTATTTACTGTTTGTTTAAGTGACAAACCATTAAAAGAAGCGTTAGAATATCTTCAATCACAAGGAGTACAGCAAGTAGAAATCGGATGTGGTGGTTCTCCTGGAACAGCACATTGTGATGCTCGTAAATTATTAGCTGATCCAGCTCTATTAAAAGAATTTAAAGATACTATTGATAGTGTAGATATTGAACTTGCTGCACTTTCTGTTCATGGTAATCCTGTTCATCCAAACAAAGAAATTGCTCAAGATGATCATGCACAATTTGAAGCTGCTGTACTTCTTGCAGAACAACTTGGCGTAAAGACTGTGGTTACATTTTCCGGATGTCCTGGAGATCACGAAGGAGCAAAGTACCCAAACTGGGCAGTTGCTACATGGCCAACCGATCATGAAGAGATAAGAGAATGGCAATGGAACGAAAAATTAATTCCTTATTGGAAAGAAGCCGGTGCATTTGCAAAAAGTCACAACGTGCGTGTAGCAATCGAAATCCACCCAGGATTTTGCGTTTATAATCCAGGCACTATGTTACGCTTACGCGAAGCTGTTGGTGATTCGATCGGTGCAAATTTTGATCCATCTCATTTATTCTGGCAAGGAATTGATCCTGTAGCCGCAATTCGTATGTTAAAAGATTGCATCTATCATTTCCACGCTAAAGATACACAAATTAATACATATAATTGTTCCGCACGCGGCGTATTAGACACGACTCGTTACGATAAACTAGCCGAACGTTCGTGGATGTTCCGTACTGTTGGGTATGGTCATAGCGAGCAAGTATGGCGTGATATCTTCAGCGAACTCTCATTAATTGGATATGATGGCATCATTTCTATTGAACATGAAGATGGATTAATGACAGGAAAAGAAGGCTTAGAAAAAGCTATTTCATTTTTACAAAAAACAATCTTATTTGAAAAAGCAGATAATGAAATGTATTGGGCATAGTTTCTAACTTCAATTTAAACAATACGGAAGGAATATTTATGAAGAATATAGGACTTATTGGATATGGAGGTATGGGCAAATGGCATACCGAGTTAATTGCATCAATGCCAGAACATTTTAAGATATTTGGTATTTATGATATTAATGAGAAAAAATTAGAAGCCGCAACGAAAGATGGTTTTAAGATTTATTCTAGTTTAGATTTGCTATTAAGCGACAGTGCTATTGATACAGTAATTGTTGCCGTTCCAAATAATTTTCACAAAGACATTTCTATTGCTGCACTAAAAGCAAACAAACATGTTATTTGTGAAAAACCTGTAATGATGAATACAAAGGAACTTGAAGAAGTCCTTGCAGTGAGTGAAGAAGTAGGAAAATTATTTTGCGTACATCAAAATAGACGTTGGGATAAAGATTATCGTATTGCTTGCGAAACAATAAATACAAACACAATCGGCGAACCATATTATATCGAAAGCCGTGTGCAAGGTGCAAAGGGTATTCCTGGTGATTGGAGATGCGTTAAGATTGCAGGTGGTGGCATGTTATTTGATTGGGGTGTTCACTTAATTGATCAATTACTTTGTATGGTAAAAAGTCCAGTTATAAGAATCTACGCCAATCTATTAACTGTACAATATCCAGAGGTAGATGATAATTTCAAAATTTTTCTTGAATTCGCTAACGGTGTGTCCGCATTATGCGAAGTAAGTACAAATACTTTTATTCCTCTTCCTCGTTGGCATATTAGCGGAAAAAAAGGAACTTTACAAATTAATGACTGGGAATGTAACGGAAGCATTGTTCGCGCAAACCAATTCAATGTTGTATTTGATGAAGGTATTGTATATACTGCTGCCGGTCCAACTAGAACCATGGCTCCACGCGCAGAACATACACTTGAAACTATTGCATTGCCCGAGGTTGCAACTGATGCAACTGATTATTATCGTAATTTTCATAAAGCTACCACAGGAGAAGAAGCTTTATTTGTTACTACAAATGACATGCTTCGTGTAATGAAAGTAATTGATACTGCTTTTGAAAGTAGCGAACTAAAAAAATCAATAGATGTTTTGATTTAAATATAGTATTATTCAAAAAAAGAATTCAGATTATTACAACTGAATTCTTTTTTATACTATTGATACTTAAAATTCATCCACCCTTATTTTAGTTTAAAACAATAAAAAAGTATCGAAACTATGCACTTATGAATAAAATAAAGAAAAACTGAGGATATCTCATGCATATCAAGAAATTACTTTATACTATGTTAGGTTTTATAGGATTAGTGCTTGGAGCAGTTGGATCTGTTTTACCTTTAATACCTACTTTTCCTTTTCTACTCCTTGCTGCTTTTTTCTTTGGCAAGAGTTCATATCGTCTTCATAATTGGTTTGTTCACACAAATTTATACAAGAATAATTTAGAATCTTATGTCCGCGGTCAAGGTATGACATGGCGAACAAAAGTTCATATTATGCTACTAGTAACGCTTGCTTTGTGTGTTGGTTTTATTATGATGCACACAATCCCTGCTTTGCGCATGGTTCTTGCAATTGTATGGATTTGTCACATTTTGTTTTTTACTTTTCGAGTGAAAACCATACCAAATAATAAATAATGTTTTATCCATATTACTCATTGAAGATAATAGCTGGTTTTCTATTTGCTTTCTTTGGTAATTCATCATGGTACCCTAATATGATTGTAGATACAAGTTTATATTCTTCTGGAACATGATATTGCTTTTTAAACTCTTCATTATCAAAAAGGAATTGTGAAAATCCAATCCAGCATGTTCCTATTTCCATGCTATTTGCAGCTAGCATAATATTTTGTGATGCTAATGTACAATCGATTGTGTAGTAGTGTGTTTGCGTATTTCCATAAATTACAATCATATTTTCTGCGCTATTAAATACACTAAAATCTGGTTTTGCTAAAATAGTTTCCATTGGTTTCAAATATGGAAATTGTTCTAGATTTTCTAATAGAAAAGTTTTTATTTTTTCAGACCAACGATTTATTTCTTCTTTATCTTGTATTACCACAAATCCCCAAGGTTCTTTTCCCATACTAGTAGGTGCTAGTGTGCCTAATTCAATCAATTTGTTTATTGTTTCTCTACTAATTTTCTTTTCATTAAACTTTCTTATACTTCTTCTTGTTTCAATACATTCAATCACATTCATTTTTCTTTCTCCTTAATCTTCTAATTGCTTTTCTATATTTTTTGATGCTTTACGATACATAAAGATACATATAATCGTTAAAATAATTTCAACCACTGCTTGAGCCGCAATTACTCCATTTAATTTCCATATGTAATTTAGCAAAATAACTCCTGGAATAAAAAGTACTGCATTTCTTAACAAAGTAATACTCAATGAATGCATTCCTTTTCCTAACGCTTGAAAGTATGAGGTTGTCATATTAATAATCCCTACAATTGGTGCTGAAATACATAATAAACTAAGAAAATAACCCGTTTGATTTATTAATGCTTCCTCTTGCAAAAATATGGATGCGAGATTTTTTCCAAATATTAAAAATAATATTGTAAATAACAAACCAAGAATAACACTGTACCATGTTGAATATTTCATTATATCTGTTATTTTCTTTTTCTTACTAGCACCATAATAATATCCAATGAGTGGTGTCACACCTTGAGATAACCCAACCGACAATAAAATTGGAATCATATTTATTTTATATGCAATACCGTAAGAAGCCACTGCGTCTGATCCATAAATACTGATATAATTATTTAATACGATATTAGATACACTCATAAGCACTGTAATCAATGCCCCCGGAATACCAATGCTAATAACACTTTTAACCATTATTGTATTCATATTAAAATTCTTAGGCATTAAGGAAACCAACTCATTCCCTTTATATTGTTGTCTTATCATACAAAAAATATAATAAAGCGTTGCACATGCAAATCCTATAGAAGTTGCAAGTGCTGCACCTGCAGTTCCAAATCCAAATATTACAATAAATACATAATCCAACACTATATTAATTGCATTTCCAAGTATTAATCCAATCGTACTTTCTTTTATGAATCCTATAGAACGAAAAAGATGAACAAAACCGTTAGATAACATAATAAATGGTGCGCCATAAAATATATACTTTAGATAGTCACATGTATATAAAAGATTATCCGCATCAGCACCTATTACTTTTGCTAATGGATTCAAAAATACTGTACCAAGTATCAACGTAACAATTCCAAAAAATATCATTGCATATGTACAAAAAGTTATTGTTTTACTTGCTTCTTTTTTCTTTGATTCTCCTAACATTCGTGCAATGACACTACTTCCACCCATTCCAAAAATTATTGCAATCGACATAATAATTAAGAGAATTGGAGCACACAAAGTAACTGCTGCAATCGTAGCCGGATCCTTTGTTAAGGATACAAAATAGGTGTCTGCAATATTATAGATTAGAGTCGTTAATTGCCCTAGCATAGCCGGCAATATTACTCTTAAAATTGCTTTCGTAATATTCTTTTCTTCAAAAACTGTTGTCATTATAATAGTCCTCCCTTGAAATCTTCACCATTATAAAGTAAGATAAAATTAAAAAACAAGACAAATGTCTTGTTGGAGGATTTATGAAAAAAATATACGAAGTAAGTTATATTCAAAGTTATATTAAAAAAAGTTGTTTTCAAGATGTTTTAGAACAATTAGAAATACCAATATTTTTAATGAAATACGAAAAAAATGAATTTGTTTCTTCACCTTTTTGCGAAGAAGAATTCTTTCAAATTGTTGTGAGTGGTTCTCTCATTATTTATTTTATTCGTGATGATGGAACGAGATATTCTTTATCTAGAGGTAATAACGATTATATTCTTGGAGACACAGACTTTTTCTATTCGCAAAATATAAATACATTTGCACAAGCTTGTGAAGAATTAATTTGTATTGCTTTTTCAATAAAAGAGAACAAAGAAACACTTCTTCAAAACAACCTTTTTTTGCAATTAATAGGTAAAAGTCTCTCACAAAAATTAATGTCTATTACAAACCTAGATGCTTCGCCCTCCTCACTAAGAGAGCGCGTTTTAACTTATATGAAATATAAATGCGATTCCGGACTTTTGAAAGGATTAGAACAGGCCGCATTTCATTTACATTGCAGTTCAAGACAGCTCCAAAGAATCATGAAGCAATGCGAAGCAGAAGGATTCGTCGAAAAAATAGGAAAAGGAACATATCAACTTACTTCTCACGATATATTTTTATAGCATCACGCAAAAACTCTGCAATACATTTGCAATCATATTGACATTATAAATAAAATACTATAATATCGTGAATTATAGCGTTAAATTTAATATTTTAACTAAGGAGAATCATTATGAAAAAAAAGAATTTTTCAATTATAGTACTATTTTGTGCGATTCTACTATTGCTTTTTTCGGGATGTTCAAAACAATCTGAAGAAATGCAATGGGACTCAAGCTGTCATATATATGTTGATAATTTACCACAAGAATATTTTAATTTATCACAAGGACTAAAAGATGCAACATCTATTTACATATCTCTCAATAATTCTTTAGCCGACAAAAGCTATTCTATTAAATTAACAGATACAAATAATTATAGCGAAGAAATAAATGTATTACCTGGAACCTATACCGTCTCTTCTATTTATGCTATCAATACACTTCTTACCGAAATTACTGTTGTTGCCTCAAAAGAGACATTTATAATTGAACCAAATACAACGACTCCATTAGCAATTACTATTTTAAATCCTGAGAGTTTATCTCAATCTATTCTTAAAAATATGCCAAGTAATGAAATAATAAACGAAACTACTTATTCACGCAAAGTACAATATGAAGGAACTATTTATGATATGCAATCCATTCCAGACAAGATAAATTTTACAGGAGGAGCCGACAAAAATGTGAATGCTGGTGATATTGCTTATCTTTATTCAGAGGAGTTCAGAGGTCTCTCTATGATAATTCAAAATACACAACAGTATGGAATGCTTCCTGCAACTGAATGTGAATTTATTGGTTTTTATTTTTCACGCAATAACGTGACACTCCCTAAAGGTCTTACAGTTGGAATGTCTCTCGAACCTATAGTAAACGCACAGAGTGGCTTACTAGGTACTCCTGATTATTGTTTAGGTACCCCTTTCATCGGAATGGATATAGCAGATTCAACTTTAGTTTATATCGACAAAATTTCTGGTGATCGAATTTCCATTAAACTAAATAGTCGTAGCAAAAATGTAGAATCCATCTCATACGAATTTAATCGTTACAATTAAACAAAGGAGATAAGAGCAATGAAAACAGGAATAACCATTTTAAAACTTAATAGTCTTTCTATTCTTTCCTTTCCAATTTTGCTGCTTTCAATTACTGCAAAATTATTACAAAAGGCAATGGAAAAAATAATTGTTTTTGTATGCGTTGGAGTTGTTCTCCTCATACTCGCCATATTAAATGCAATTTTTAACAACCCTAATAATATATTAAACAACCTAGCTACTTTTCTTGCCATAATTATTTTATTTGGTGCAATTATTGGTATAATATTTTCTATTTTATTCTTTTTCGGAAGTATTGCAGGAGTTATTATTGCAGGAATTGCAGGAATTTTTCTTGTCATATTCGAAGCTATCTTTCAACTTACACATGATGCCTATTCAAAATTGTATGATATTTGCAAATCAGATTACGAACTTTTAAAAGAAACTACAAATTCTACAACATTATTATTTACTTGTATTTTCTGGCATTTGTTATCATTATTTAATAAATTAATTATTTTTATCTTTTCACTATCACTTCTAATTTCAGTGATATGCGCCATTATCTTTGGAGTATATTCTATATTTACAGTAAATTTTAGTATATCAACAATTTTTGGTATTAATGTGATTGAATATTTAAAACTTTTTCCTACAACAAATGCCATATTTTCTGTACTTTACTTTATTGTAATTGTTGTATCTATTGTTATTGTTATAATTTCCTTGGGAATCGAATGGAATGAATGGGGAATTACCTTAAAATATGCAACACAAGATTATAAACAGTACAAAGAGTTTATGCGACAAAAAGCATTAGAATTTGATCAAGAATCTACTACAGACTACACTTTTAGCGCAGGTAAAAACGTACAAAAATGCGAAGAATCACTAAAATCATTGCAAGAATTATTTGATAATTTAGATTTTTTAAATCAACAGGTAGAAACTGCGTTAAGTATTAAGCACGATACATCTCTTAGATATGATTTTACAGCATATATTCAGTTAATTTCAGAACTTGTAACAGAATTAAGATCTCATACTACCTCAATTGATTGTAATTATTTCGAGCAAAGATTTATCCCTTTAATCGAAACAGCTAAAAAACAATCTAAAAATATAGATAAAAGAATAACTTCTATCTTAAATGAACAAATCAAAAATGCTAATAAAAAAAGTGAAATTATTGATTTTTTTGCAGGATGTGAAACGGAAGAAGATACTAAAAAAAGATATAAATCTCTTTGTAAAGTATATCATCCTGATAGCAATGGACACGAAGAAACATTCAAACAATTGCAAGACCAATACGAGGCAAAATTACAACTTATTTAATATTATGTATTCAATGGATAATAAACAAAAAACAAATTTACATACAAATAAAAAGGGAAGCTGTTTATAATATTTTTTTATAAACAGCTCCCTTTTTTATTTGTATCACAAATGATATCTGTACATATTTTTATATTCGCACTTGAAAAAGTCCATGTTTATTACAATATGCAAAAATTAGTCCATGTCCATTTTTTCTAAATCTGCAACAAATATTTTGCTCAGGGTATAATTTTATTATTTCTAATTTATCTGATGTTACATAAGCAATAAAAGAAATATAGTGATTTTTTCCCATTTCATGTTCCATTGTAAGACAGTATTCATTATCTATTGTTTCACATACAATAAGATGTTGTTCGTCCTCTTTTTCAGATTCTAATAACATTAATTTTATTCCACAACAATTAAAATCGCCTTCTCCTAACGCATGTATGATATTGCCGCATATTGGACATACATAGAAAACAGTTTTTTTCATATTTCCTGATTTATTTTTATTAATTGCATAATCACCAGCTAATAATTCTGTTACGGTAACACCTAGAACCGTAGCCAATGGGCTTAAAAGGGATATGTCTGGTAATCCTCTTTCATTTTCCCATTTCGAAATTGTTTTATCACTTACTTGTAGATATTCCGCAACTTCTATTTGTGTCATTTTCTTTTTTTCTCTTAAATCTTTAATCATACTTCCCGAGATATACTTCATACCATTTCCTTCTTTCTTTTTTACTTTACAAATAGTATATCATTTAGTCTCCAATGGTATATCTACGGAACGTATAGCATTATTTCTCATTTTGTAATCCAAACATTTCTTCGCATAACCATCTTCCCGTTTGAGTTTTAAAGATATTTTCATATGCCGCTAAAATACTCTCTTTGGGAAAATGGTCTTCATATGCATTTACTAAAAAATCAGCCTCTAATATAATTCTCCAATCTATCGCATTCACATCTTGATAGGTGTGATGACATCCGATTAAAAAACAAACTCGTTCTATTATTGCTTTTTTCACATCTAATCGTTCCAATAATTCACGAGCAATCCAAGGCCCCTCTTGTTCTTGTAATTTTCCTTTACAAGATCCATACATTTTTTCACAATAGTGTATTCCAATATCATGCATTAATGCTGCAATTTCTAAAATTTCTAACTCTTCCTCTTTTATTTTTTCGCTTTTTCCAATAAAACTTGCATAAGAAAAAACCTTTGTGAAATGTTGTATTCTTTTTGGATCTCCACAATATAATGTTATCATTTCTTTCATAACTTGATCTACAATGTTCATTTTTCCCTCACTTCTTCAATTCTTTATACATCCAAATATGTGGACATTCTTCATCCATCTCAATATCACCTTGTTCTATGTAACCTTGTTTTTCATAAAATAATTTTTTTTCATATTGAGCCAATAGTTTTACTGTATTACCATCTTGCAATCTTATTTTTTCCTCTACTTGCTTTAGAACTTCTACTCCAATATATTTTCCTCTATATTCTTTTTGCACTGCAATTCTTCCAATAATATATTCATCATCTTTCACATAATATCTAGCTGTTGCAATTGCTTTTTCCTCGTCATATAAGACCAAATGATTAGAATAGTTATCTATTTCATCAAACTCATTAGAGAACCCTTGCTCTTGCATAAATACTGTTTTTCTTATGTAAATTGCATCATCAGGTATCTTATCAAACACTTTTACATTCATTTGATACGCTCCTTGCTCCTATCTCATTTCACTAATTTCACTCTACAGATGACAAAATACTTTCAATCAAACAAAGCTCTTCCATTGTAAAAGAGCAACACTCTAAGCTTTTCACATTATCTATTATCTGTTCTGGCTTTGAAGCTCCAATCAATACACTTGTCATTTCCGGATCTTTTATCACCCAAGCCAATGCCATTTGTGCTAAACTTTGATTTCTCTTAATCGCAAGTTCATTCAATGCTTTAATTTGCTCTACTCTTTCTTTTGTCAGTGATTTTTTTGACAAAAATCTTCCATCACGAATAATTCTACTATCTTCTGGAATACCCAAAATATATTTATCTGTTAAAAGACCTTGTGCAAGCGGACTAAATGCAATTAAACCACATCCATTCTCCTTTGCCCACTGTTTTAATCCATCCTCTTCAATCCAACGATCAAACATAGAATAGCGTACTTGATTAATAATAAATGGACACTTTAAATCCGAAAGAATTGCAGCTGCTTTTGCTGCTGTTTTTGAATCATAATTAGATATTCCAACGTAAAGCGCTTTTCCTTGGCGAACGATTAAATCCAACGCTCCCATTGTCTCTTCTAAAGGTGTATTTGGATCCATTCTGTGATGATAAAAAATATCTACATACTCTTGATTCATTCTTTTTAAACTTTGATCAAGACTTGCCACAAGATACTTTTTACTTCCCCAATCTCCATATGGTCCTGGCCACATTTCATATCCCGCTTTTGTGCTAATAATCAATTCATCACGATACTCTTTCAAATCTTCGTTCAATATTTTCCCAAAATTTATTTCTGCACTTCCAGGCTTTGGTCCATAATTATTTGCCAAATCAAAATGTGTTATACCTACGTCAAATGCTGTATTACACAAGTTCTTCATGTTAGAAAAATCATCATTGGTACCAAAATTATGCCACAATCCCAAAGATATTGCTGGCAACTTTAATCCGCTGTTTCCACATCGATTATACTGCATCTTTTCATATCGGTTTTTACAAGCCTCTCTCATAAATACTTTCCCATCCTTTCCACTTTTCCATTGCATTTTATCTAACAATTAGTAACATATAACCAAATTCCCAAATACTATCTTCAAAACTGTTTTCTATATATTCATAGATATCTTCTTCCCCATATCCTGTTATTCTAGATATCAACACAATTGATTCTATGATTTCTTCTAATTCCAAATGGTCTTTTTTGTCAATGCTCCATTTCAAAAACAAAGCATGTCTTACTATTGCATATACCATTCCAATCCATTCATATTGAATCACAATACTTTCCATATCAGCTTCCGGTAATAATAAATTACTAAAAAGTTCATTTATCAAATACGCTTTTAATACATAATCAAATTCGTCTAACTTCTGAATAAACTCATTATATTCTTCTTCCTTTATTGCATCATATTCTTCTTCAAAAGCCTCAGCTAATTTTGCCAAAGGTTCTATATATGCTATATATCTTTCTTCCTTTCTATAATTTTCTATAATATCTAAAAACAATTCATTGCCTTCTATAAAAGTATCCATTATATCCGTGTTAAATTTCGAATAATATTTATAGATACTTTCACAACTTTCTTTAAAACAATACTTTTTAATGTCCATTTTTTCTAACACTTCTTTATTTAACATATCAATTAATGCTGCAAATCCTATAAGCAAACTATCGGAAGAAGAATATTCTCTTTTATCAAATAACTCAATTAACATATTTCTAATTTCATATAATATATCATCACTTTCAAACGTAAGAATTTCTTCATATATAGAAGCACCTTGTTCAAGAATAAGTTCTATTGTACGTGGACAACAAGAAACAAGCGACTTTTCCGTTCGATCTTCAAAATTTTTTTCTTGTCTTGGAAAAGTGTCGCAAGTATGAGATAAAATCTCATCTCCAAATTCTATTACAAGGTTACATAATTTTTCTTTATTCATATATGGACAATATTTTTTTTCGTTCAGTTTAATCATTCTTTCCTCTTGATTGCCCTCTACACACTTTGTAAGCTCTACACCATTTAATGTTTTTTCTTTCCATGTTGTATATGTGTCCTCATCTACTGCAATTTTCCATTCCATGCAACAAGTTATTTTACATTCATTGGCCATACATTTGAAATCATCATAAATTTTAGGTTTAATAATATGCAATTTAGTCTCCTTTTATAAAACAATTTATTTCTGCATCTGTTAAATTTCTATATTCTCCAACTTGTAATGTTTCATCCAAACAAATTGTTCCAATAGAAAGCCTTTTTAAATAAAGCACTTTACATCCAACTTCCTTAAGCATGTGTTTTACTTGATGTTTTTTTCCCTCTGTAATTGTTATTTCCCCTATAACTACTTGAGTATTCAATAAATTCTTTTTTGTTTTGTTATGTTGCGCACCATCTAATAGATGCATAATTTCTCTTAATGTTTTCGATTGAATATTAGATACTTTCCCAGGTCTTGCTTTTGTCCCCTGTATCATAACACCCTCTCCTAATTTTTCGATCTTTCTTTTATCTAAAAAACCAAATGCGATAAAATAATACGTTTTTTCAATATGATGTTTCGGGTGCATCACTGCATGGTTCCATGTTCCATCATTAGTAATAAAAAGCAACCCTTCCGTATCTTTATCAAGTCTTCCAACAGGATGTAATGTTTTGTCTTCACACTGTGTAAAAAACTCCATTACTACCGGATGACGTTCATCTTTTTTTGCAGTAATATAACCTGCTGGCTTGTGAAACATAAAATACTTATGGTTACTTTTCATTTTTGTTTTTACCTCGTATTATTTACTTCTATTTAAAATTATACAATATTTCTATTTATTTACAACTTTTTAATCCTGCCATTTTTAAAATAAAAAAAGATCTCAGTAATTGAATAGTTAAACTCAATTGCCAAGAATCTTTTTCATGAATATTTGCTATTTATTTTACAACACGTGTAATTCATATTTTTCAATATTCATTACCACTTTTCCTTCTGCTTCAAAGTGTATTCCGTCTGCTTTTAAATCTGTATAAATACACATAGTCATTGCTTGTTCTCCATCATTTACAAAGACTTCCACGCTATATTTATCTAAAATAATTCTTACTTTTATTTTTCCATCTTGTTGTTTAATCTTACACTCACGTTGATGGATGCAAGCTCTTCTACTACCTGCATATCTTCTATCCATTTTCAAAACAGAATCTTTAGTAGAATACGATATTCTTGTATGGTTTTCTTCATTTTCCGCTACAACAATCGAAAAGGATTCATATAGCATTCCATCGCCCGAAGGATTTATTTCTACGGTTAAATCAATTTCTCTTCCATTCACACCTTCTACAGTACTTTTACCTATCACTTCTATCTCATTTTTCTTTACAGGATTTTTTCGATAAGCTTCAAGTTCTTTTATTGGATTTTGAATTAATCTGCCTTCTTTGATAGAGATTTCTCTTGGTAAACTCATTTGCCCAAACCATTTTGTATGCTCTTTACGAACACTACAAGTATCCCAGTTTTGCATCCATCCTATCATGATTCTTCTTCCATCTGGTGCTATAACAGTTTGTGGCGCATAAAAATCCATTCCGTAATCAATGCTTTGATTCTGTTCTGGTTCAAATTCTCCTGTTCCATCCCATGTTCCAATTAAACAAAGTGTTCCATTTCCAGAACTATACTCTAACCCTTGAGCTGTCATATCTTGGGGACTTACCATCAAAACCCATTTTCCATCTAATTCAAAGAAGTCTGGACATTCCCACATTCTTCCAAATTGATTTTTATTTTGAATCAGCACACCTTCGTATTCCCACTCTAATGCATCTTTACTTTTATAAAGCACAATTTGACCATTTCCATCTGCTTTTTTACTTCCAACAACACAACGATATGTTCCATCTTTTTCTTTCCATATCTTAGGATCACGAAAATCCACTTTACTTGCTCCTGCTGGAAGATTTTGTTCGGTTAAAATAGGATTATTTTTCCATTTTTTGTATTCAACCCCATCACCAAGCGCTAAACATTGTGTTTGAATATCTGGACTATCCATTTTCCCTTTTATTTCTTTTTTAACACCGGTATACATTAACAAGTGTTGCCCATCTTCTAGCTCTATCGCACTTCCTGAAAAACATCCAAAGATATCGTATTCTTCATCAGGTGCTAAGGATACCGGTAGATTCTCCCAAGAAATTAAATCTTTACTTACCGCATGTCCCCAGTGCATAGGACCCCATTCTGTTTTATATGGATGATATTGATAGAACATGTGATAGTTTTCTTTATAATATGAGAAGCCATTTGGATCATTCATCCAACCAATTCGTGGTGTTAAGTGAAATGATGGGCGCTCATTTTTTGGTATTTCTTTTTCTAATAAAAGTTCTGTTTCTCTCGCTTTTTCTAATAACGAACCATTCATAGTATTTATTCTCCACTATTTTCATAATAACTGTCTAAGTATTTTTGATGTATTTCAAGATATTCTGATATATGATATGCATCCAAATCACTTAAATATTGTTCCCAATCCGCATCTGTTAGACCATTCATAATCCAGTCAGATTTTTTTGCATTAATTAATTTCATAATATCTGTTGCTAATTCTGCCGTTCTTTTTGTATCTTCTTGTGACATAAATACATTTGGATATACATATTTATTGTTCATGTCTGGTGTGAAATATTCCGAAATCCAATCTAAACGGTATTGTGCATCATCTGGACAAGTAACATATACGCCATAATATTCATCTAATATTGCAAGAGGTCCTCCAACTGCTTCTGCCTCACGCACTTCAACTGGTGATGCACTTCCAAGTGGTGCATGTTGCAACATTTCTTCACCGTTTTCGTTTGTTCCTAACTCAAAAATATCAAACTCGTCTTCTTCTCCATATGTTCCCCAGTTATTTTGTGGAGATTGAAATGGTTCATACATTTTGTCAAGCCAAGCACATACTAATGCTGGATTTTCTGCTATTGCTGTAACAACACATCTACCACGATCATATCCACTTGTAAAAGAACCATTTTGTGGAGTGATATTTGTAGTATCTGCAGTTAATGCTTTTAAAGGTACCCAATCTTCTATATTATCAATGTTTGCAACATCCCACGAAAAACAAACCCCATATCTTCCAGATTTTCCTTTCGCAACATATGTTGACCAATCTTGTGTGAAACTTTCTGCATCAATCAATCCTTCGTTATATAATTTATTTAACCAAGTAATACCTTCTTTATATCCACTTTGAGTTGCAGTAGAAATTACTTCTCTATTATCTGTAACAGCAATATGTCTTCCAGAATCATTGTCACCATATCCTTCACCAAAACCATTAATAAGAATGCTTGGATCTTGGTCATTTACAATACAAGACATTGGAATGATATCTCCTTCAATGCCAAATTCATTTTGAAGTGCTGATGCATTATCTCGAAATGCAATTAATACTTGTTCAAATTCATCTACAGTTTCTGGAATATCAAGATTTAAAAAGTTTAACCATTTTTGATTAATAAAACTCATATTCCCTACTGTTTGAATAGCAGTTTTTTCACTTCCTAATTGTTCAATCCATGGTAGAGCCCAAATATGTCCTTCTGCATCAGTGGACATTGTTCTATATTCAGGATATTCATCAAATATCTTTTTAAGATTTGGCATATAAGCATCAATATATTCTTCTAATGGAATAATGACACCTTGTTTTCCATATTTCAACAAATCATTATCGCCAAATCCTGCGTTAAAAATAAAATCTGTCATTTGTGATGGATCAGCCATTTTTAGCGTAATTTTATCTCCCCATTGATCCGATTGTATCGCGGTCCATTCAATTTCTACATTTGTTTCTTCTTGCAAACGCATGAATATTGTTTTTTTATTTTGATCCGATTCTGTATTTGCTGGATAACTAATTGTTCCTGTAAGAGTTTGTTTCTCTTCTAATGGAAATACAAGAGACGAAGCATCTACTTCTTTAAAGGTTCCATCATTAAGCGTTACATTGTTTTTCTTTCCACATGCTACTGAAAATAGCATCATGCATACAACAAATGTTATTAGTGTTCGTTTTTTCATTCTGTTTTTTTTCATTTTTCTTTTCCCTCTCTTTTAACCTTTGATTGATCCTACCATAATTCCATTATCAAAATACTTTTGAAAGAATGGATACATTACTAATAATGGTAAACTCGATATAATAATAGTTGCATATTTGAGTAATTCTGCAAGTTGTGCTCGTTCTGCTGTACTTTGCATATCCGAAATCATTCCTGTCTCTGGTTGATTTTGAATTAATATAGAACGTAGCACTAACTGAAGTGGTTGTTTTGACGAATCATTTAAATATATCATCGCATCAAAATAACTATTCCACATTCCTACAAATTGCCACAATGCAAGTGTAGCAATAATCGGCGTACATACTGGAAGTAATATTTTAAAATAAAATAATAATTCACTAGCCCCATCCACTTCTGCCGCTTCTCTTAACTCACCAGGAATTCCGCGATAATAAGTTCTTGCTATAATCATATTCCAAACACTAAACGCTCCTGGCAATATAATTGCCCACATACTATCTAGCAGCCCCATATTGGAAATTAATAAATATGTTGGTATTAGTCCCCCACCAAAAAACATAGTAATGATAAAAATGGTATTAAAAATTTTCTTTCCTTTAAAATCTGGTATTGACATTGGAAAAGCTGCAAATAATGTAATAAATACTGATACAACCGTAAATATCACAGAATAAATTACTGCATTCTTAAATCCAACCCAAATAGATTTATTACTCATAACTCTTTCGTATGCAGTAAGTGTCCATTTAGAAAAATCAAATGTAATCCCCTTGTTTTGCAGTGTTACTGGATCAATAAAGGATGCAACCACAATATAAATCATTGGAACGATAATCGCTAATATAAATAATCCAATTAAAAAATAACCAACAGACAATATTGTTTTGTCTTGCATGGAATATCTACTGAACTGACTTTTTCTTCTTCGATTCATGCGCCTTCCCCCCTAGATTCCGTTTCCATCATTTAATTTGGATACAATTTTATTCATAACAATCAGTAAAATAACATTGATTACCGTATTAAACAGACCAACCGCTGTCGAAAATCCATAATCTCCGTCTAACAACCCTCTTTTATATACATATGTAGAAATAATCTCTGATGTTTGAAGATTCAAATCCGTCTGAAGGGCATAAGCTTTTTCAAATCCAATGCTTAAGACATTTCCCACTGACATAATTAACTGAATCAATACAATATCTTTGATGGCTGGCCATTCCACTGTTTTAATTTGTTGAAAAATATTTGCCCCATCAATTACAGCCGCTTCTTTTAATTCATGACTAGCATTTGCTAATGCTGCAGTATACATAATGGAAGCCCAACCAGCTCCTTGCCATATTCCACTGGCAATATAAATTGTTCGAAATGCAGCTGGCATTGTCATGAAATTAATACTAGTGCCAAGCAAGCCATTAACCGGACCTGTAACAGACAAGAATATTCGAACAATACCGCACAATACAATAACTGAGATGAAATTTGGCATATACAACACTAACTGAATTTTTTGTTTTTTGCTTTTACTTACAATTCTATTCAATAAAAATGCGAGTAATATCGGCACTGGAAATCCCCATAAGATACCAAATGCGCTTAGTTTTAACGTATTTAGCATGTATCTCATAAAATCTGGTGCTGTAAGAAACTTTTGAAAATATTCTAACCCTACCCATTCACTCCCAAAAATCCCCCTAATCGGATTATAATCTGTAAATGCAATTACAATCCCTCCCATAGGAACATATCGAAAAATTATTGTGAGCAAAAGTGCTGGCGAAAGAAAAATAAGATATAACTGCCAATGTCTTTTTATATATGATAAGGTATCATATAATTTGGATGTTTCTTTCTGATTCATTTCTCTCCTCCTTTTTTTCTTTTTTTACACATTGTGTGCAAATGTAAATCTTTTTTCTATTCTTTATACGACAATATTAACAAATGCACCAATTATTGTCAAGTATCTTATTTACAATTGCACACTTTTTATTTTTTCAAATTTTTACATTTGACACATTTTGTATTTTGCACTATAATTATGGGTGTAATAAAAACCGATTTACTAAAACAATAAAAATGAACAATTCAGGAGGTGCATTATGGTTGAACGTGTTACCATACAAGATATTGCCGATGAGCTTGGTCTTTCACGCAATACCGTATCTAAAGCCATTAATAATACAGGTATTTTGGCCGATTCTACACGCGAAAAAATATTACAAAAAGCAATTGAAATGGGGTATAAACAATTTACATATATGAATGTTTCGAATTTAAACTTATCCGGTTCATATGACATAACACCAAACGAAACAGGAGAAATCGCTATTCTTACTTGTACCCAACTTGGAAATTCTCACTTTTCAGCAACGATGATTGATAAATTCCAAAGAGAAATTACACATCTTGGATACAGCCTCACCATGCATCGCATAACAAATGATGAACAAAAAAGGCTTGTTCTTCCTAATTCATTTAATAAGGAAAGAACTGTTGGAATCATGTGTTTTGAAATGTTTAATTATGCATATGCACAAATGGTTTGTAGCTTAGATCTTCCAGTGCTACTTGTTGACTCTCCTGTTTTAGATGGTCGTCCTTTAAATGCGGATCGATTATATATGAATAATAGAGATGAAATTTTTTCTTTTGTTCGAGAAATGAAAAAACGTGGAAAAACAAAGATAGGATTTATTGGTGAATATAAACATTGTCAATCTTTTTTTGAACGATATATGTCTTATAAAGAAGCAATGTACTTAAATGAGTTAGAATACAAACCTGAATACTGTTTGCTTTGCAATAATGTTGATGAGGAATATCCAACCACTAGTGATTACCAAGCATTTCTTTTAAAATCTTTAGAAGAAATGAAAGAACTACCTGAAGTCTTTATATGCGCAAATGATTTTGTAGCGATTGATGTTCTTCAAGTTTTTCGTAAATTAGATATTTTGGTTCCAAGAGATATTTATTTATGTGGATTTGACGATTCACCTGAATCAAGAATTGTTACACCTCCACTAACAACAATACATATTCATAATGAAATCCTTGGTTTTTCCGCTGTTCAATTGCTTTTATCTAGAATCAAAGAACCTACCTTAAATTATCGAGCATTATATACAGAAACAAACCTTGTTTATCGTGAATCTACAAACAATTAATACTTGGAGGTATTTTTTATGGAAAATTTATTTTCTCCTGACAACAAGCTTTATGGACTTATCAACAAGCTATTTTATTCCTGTTGGCTAAATATACTTTGGTTTATTTGTTGTATTCCAATTATAACGATAGGTGCGAGTACTTCTGCTCTCTATTATGTTTCTTTAAAAATTGCACGCGATCAAGAAGGTAATATCACTAAGCAATTTATCAAGTCATTTCGGGATAATTTCAAAAAATCCACCTGCATTTGGATGATTCTACTTTTTGTCGGAATCATACTTGCTGCAGATGGATATATTCTTTATCATATTTATCAAGATAATTTATTTTGGACACTTTGTTTTGCACTATTAATTGGCGCGATTGTTATTTATTGCATCGTACTTTTAAATATTTTTCCATTGTTTGCACGTTTTGATACTACCATTTTTGCCACATTTAAAAATGCACTTTTTATAGGTGTTCGTTATCTATTTTGTACACTTCTAATGGGTGCAATATACTTTTTGATGTTTTTTATCATAATCAATTATTTTACACCACTTATTGTCTTTGGATTTGGTTTTTGTGCATTACTTTGTTCATGGCTCATTGTTCCTATTTTAGAAAAAATCGAAGAAACTGTTTCTAAATTATAAGTATTTATGGAGGTACTTTCCTTGTTAAAGAACAAAAACGTATGTTTTTACAAATTATCTAGAAAAGCAAAAATACAATATATCTATGATTATTACAAATTTCCAATTATCTTGTTTGCAATCATTATTTATATTATTGTTTATATCCTATATGGCCACTTTACAAAAAAAGAAAATTACCTTTATATCGGGCTTGTTAATGTATCTATGAGTGATGGCACATCAGAACAATTATTTGATACTTATCTAATAAGTCAAAATATAGATATCACTAATAACCAAATTGTAACTTATGAAAATCTTTATCTTTCATCAGACCCTTCGACCGAAGACCTTCAATTTGCTTATACTTCTAGTACCAGAATTCTTGCTGCCATTGAATCAAAGCAATTAGATCTTGTTTTTCTTAATGAAGAAGCATTCATTCAATTTGAAAAGAAAGGATATTTATACGATCTTTCTCTTTTATTAGAAAATAATTTATCCACATCCGATTCTGTATATGCTATTGATGTTTCAAACAGTCTCATAATAAAAGATGCACAATTTAATGATACACTTTATATTGGTATTGTTCAAAATAGTCCCCGTATAGATGAAGCCGTTTTATATTTAGAATATTTATTAGATTGAGTATTCGGGCTCTGTTATTTGATTTATTTTTAGCAAAAATTCTTTAACACGTGCACTTTTAGGATGTAAAAATACTTCTTTTGGTGTTCCATCTTCTATTATTTTTCCATTTTCTAAAAAAATAACTCTTGTTGCCACATTTTTTACAAAATTCATTTCATGGGAAACTAGCAACATGGTATATCCTTCGCTTGCCGCCTTCTTAATTGTATCTAATACTTCACCAACTAATTCAGGATCAAGTGCTGATGTAGGCTCATCTAGTAATAATAACTGCGGTTCCATAGCTAATGCCCTTGCAATTGCCACTCGTTGCTGTTGCCCACCCGATAAATGTTTTGGATAATGATGAGCACGATCTAAAAGTCCAACATTCTCTAATTGCTTATACGCAATTTTTTCCGCCTGCTTTTTATCCATTTTTTTTACAATTATCAATCCTTCCATTACATTTTCAAGTGCAGTTTTTTTATGAAATAGATTAAAAGATTGAAACACCATGCTAGTTTTCTTTCTTAACTCTATCATCTCTTTTTTTCCTGTTTTTGATAAATCAACGGTTAGATCATCAATTTTTATGGTGCCACTTTCAGGATGTTCTAATCTATTAATGCAACGAAGCAGAGTTGATTTACCTGTTCCTGATGGTCCAATGATAGCCACTACTTCGCCTTGATTTATCGTTAAATGAATATCATCTAATACAATATTTTTATGATATCGTTTTGATACGTTATTAATTTCAATCATTTATAGTTCCCTCCCCCTTCGTAGGTAGTGTCAAATTTCACTACCTCTTTTTCATATTTACTTCTTAAAAACCTTATATTTTCAAAGATTCCAAACTTTTTTCAAATAAAAAAGCATTGACCCCCTAAAATCTAGTATAATTGAATCACCACAACACAATTATCCACATAGAAAGGTCAACGCTCATGGACATTATATCTTATTTGATTCAATATATTCAATACCAATATAAACAAATTTTTTGGCTACTTAACTTTATTTGTAAACACATCCCACTTAAGCAATGGGCTCATGACGATTCCAATTCCCCCAAATACCATAAATTTAAAATCGATAAACTTCCTGTAATTAGATCCCGTCTTTGGTAGTTAGCACCATGTTCTTTAGGAGTAGTTTCATATTAAACCCCTCGCAAAGAGAGCGCTTAATATCGAAGGTTTCTAGTGTTTCATCAATCAATTTATTTTTTAATTCATTGCCTGCATCATGAAATGCCTTATCAATTTCTTGCTAATACGTAATTCTTTGTGGGATTGATATAGTATTCAATCTGCTAGGCAGCATATAATTCTCCACATCTGTTCCATGACGCTCAAATCGTTTGACAATACGCTTGTCATAGCGTTTTTCTTCCGCGAAAAGTTCGTGGATCTCAAAGCTAACTTCAACATACACGTACCTTCCCGTTGCTATCTTTAACTTCTACATAAAATGATATAAAAATGTCCTCCTTTTAATTTTTGAAAGTTGATTGGATATAAAAACATTGCATCAGTGTTAAGCATTTATTTTTATCACTCGGTCAAAACGATTTAAAACTTCATCTTCGTGGGTTACTACAATAATTGTTTTTCCACTTTTCTGAAACTCTTGTAAAATATCAAAGATAATTTTTTCATTGTTTTTATCAAGAGAGCCAGTTGGCTCATCAGCTAATATAATTTCAGGATCTTTAAGCATAAGCCTCGCCATCGCTACACGCTGTTGTTCCCCACCACTCAAAGTATATATCTTATCCTTTAGTTTATCTTGTAAGCCTAATTTCTTCAATACACTTTTCATTTGTTTACTATCTGCACTCACGATTTTTAAGTTGGTTTCTACTGTCTCACTGTCAAGTAATGCAAAATTTTGGAACAGATAGCCTAATTTTTTCTTACGTATAAGGAGAGATTGCTTATTATTCTTAGTAAGCAATTTTCCGTCAATATATATTTTTCCATCGTAGTTTTTATCCAAAGTACCGATAATGTTTAATAAGGTACTTTTTCCACAACCACTTGGACCAACAAGACCTATCATTTCACCTTTTTTTATTTCCAAGCTGAAATGATTAATTATTTTTTTACTACCAAAACTCTTAGTAAGATTCTTTATCACAATCATCATTTCTTATTCTCCTTTCAGCATATTGGCAATTTTAGCATTAACAAAGTTATAATATTTCATCATTAAATAGATGCATATATAGAAATACAGCCCTAATACCATAATAGCTGTTTCTATGGTTAATAGATTCAATGTCATCATAGATAAAACAGCTACTATTGAAGCAAATGTATACAATATAAAATTGTTTTTCAGTGAATAGAGGATGTTTTTACCATGTAAAAATCCAACAGCAATTAATTTCTTTTTATTATTCACCACTATTTCTGCTGCGAAAGTATTGATCACTATTACAGAAAGCAATGTTAAAAATAGTGTGTATATAGCTATATTATAATAGTACTCTAAATCATATAGCATATTGTAGTAGGGACTTATTTTTGATTGTGCAGTTACCAATTTTTCAAGTTTATATTCCACTGTTAATTCCATCATCTTTGTCAAGTCATCTAATTTAAAAAATACTGAACCATTAGACATGCTTTCAATAAAAACTGTATTTGCGTAAGGATTATGATTTTCTAAATTATTAGGACTTGTTATTACTATGATATTGTTTTTCCCTATTTTTTTAAAAGTAGAAATCTCTTCTGATAAACTCTCGCCAAAATCATCATAATACAGTTCTATATTGTCAACAATGTATATAACATCTACATTCTTATCAATTAGATTTAAGTTATTAATAATTTCTTCTGTATTCTCTTTAAATGATTCTGGGATAAGAAGTGTATTATTTCTTATGTTACTTGCTGGGATAGTGCTGAATTTTGCAATTGCATTGTAGTAATTTACATCCATATAGATATTGTTTTGTTGTGGCATTTGATAAATAGATTCGCCATATTGCTGCAGATACATCGCAAAGGTAGGGTCAAAATAGTAACTGTGCTCAATGTTGTCATTGTAAAGGGCTTTGAAGTTTTCATTCATACTACTTAATTGATCATCTGATAAAGAATCGTAGTAATTTGCATTTGTGCCGTAGTAGGTATAATAATTTTCGAGCTGATATATCCTTGAAATCTCATTTTTTGTATTTTCTACATCTTGAAAATTTGTTAAATAGCTTGAAAATAATAGGGGAACGAATATTATGATCAGGCACTGTATTACCATTAATAGCATATATGCCGATTTAGTGTAGTCCCTATTTTTAAGAACACTTACTATATTTACAGATGTCATTGTAGTAAACGAAATAAAATATACTAACATATATAACATTAAGATTAACGACAATACGATTAGATAAAATCGAAAAAAAGTAGCGGATATGGAATCACCTTTAAACAAGGTTAGCACTACAAATACAACAAATACTACCATTTCCGAAATCAATAAATTTTTAAATGTTCTGAGCGTTAATCTCATTTTGATACTCAAATCTGAAAAGCCGTGCAATGATAACAGTGCAACCTCTTTTACATCTTTTAATGTAAGCACTATGCTGATAATTAAAGTGAAAAAAATAACAGCAATAATCGGCAATGCATTATCAAATAAAAACCTACTTAAATCATTTTCATAGATGTCTTCACTCTGCGAAAATGTAATACTTTGTTCATGAAAATATGCATTTAATTCCTCATAGGAAATATCGCTATATATGTAACCATTTGATTCTGAAAAACTAATTAAGCTACTATCATTAGTTGTAAACTTTATTGCGTTTCCTACAGTATAATCATCATTGTCATGATTAGTATCAAAATAATATTTATTCTCAATTAAGTCAATGTTTTCAGAACTTGTGGGACGCACTATATAAAATGTATTTGTTCCTTCCGTAGCGTATTTTTCTAAAATATTATAACTCTTTTCTACCGTTTCTCCCTCAAAATCATATATTTTATAAAAATATGTAGCATCATGAAACTCATTTACTTCATACTGCCAATAAATTGGTGAAACGATAGAAAATATTATGACGACAACACCAAGGTAAAACAGATAATTTATTTTCTTCATTTTCTCTATGCCTTCCCTTTATTTAATAAGGGATACCCAACTAAGTCGACATCCCCTTTACTAAACGTTTAATATAACTGTACATGATTACCTTTGTAAATATTGGTATCTTGAAGTTTCATTTGCATACCAAACTCTGTTAGCAGACTTATATGCGTAATCATTTTTCCAACCAGAACCATATCGAGTATTTCCGACATATACGATGGCTTCCATTTTGTAATTATATGCATCCGATAGGTTTGTGTCATAAATTTCAGATACAATTTTGGAATCTGTTTGATACCCGTTGAAATATACTTTTCCGCCAGCTAAACTAGAACCAGCAAATGCAGTAATACCCATAGTTGCCATAACTCCCATAGTTAATGCTAATGATAATAATTCTTTCGATTTCAACATAATAATGTCCTCCTTAAATTTTTGGTAGTGTCAAATTTCACTACCTATTTTTTTATATTTACTTCTTAAAAACCTTATATTTTCAAAGATTCCAAACTTTTTTCAAATAAAAAAATATTGACCCCCTAAAAACCAGTATAATTGAATCTACCAAAACACAATTATCCGTATAGAAAGATCAACGCAT
>JBOFWM010000008.1:0-22625 GCA_051653625.1 Lachnospiraceae bacterium | reverse complement strand
CTCTGTTTTTTCTTGAATTTCTGCGGAACTTTTTTGAATCTTTCCAAACACATCACTTGTTTCAGCAACTTTAGTCTCCCCTTGTTCTACAGCTTTAATAGTCTCAAGAATAAGTGCCTCAATTGTTTTTGCTGCCATACTTGATTCTTCTGCTAAACTACGAACTTCATCCGCAACTACTGCAAATCCTTTTCCTGCTGCTCCTGCTCTTGCAGCTTCAATTGCAGCATTCAATGACAACAAATTCGTTTGTGCTGAAATACTATTAATAGTATCAATAATATTTTGTATTTCTGATGATTTGCTACTAATCAAACACATTGCTTCATTCATTTCTAACATCTTTGTATTGCCATCATTCACTTTATATATTGTTTCCATCATCAATGTATTGATATCACTTGTGAATTTTGCGGTGGTTTCTACTGTTTCTACTAACTCTCCAATTGTTGCTAATAATTCTTCAATACTTCCCGCTTGGTCAGTTGCACCCTTTGCTAAATCTAAAGATGCCTGTGCAATCTGTTCTGCCCCATCTGATACTTTCGAAGATTCCTCTTGAATATTTTTAAGTGTTTTTGAAATAGATTCTCCAAATGATTCAATCGAATCCTGAATTTCAACAAAATCACCAATAAACTGTATTGGTGCCTTAATTTGCCTTAAATCTCCAATCGCAAAACTTGACATTCCCATTTTTATTGCAGCTATATATTCTGCAATTTTCTTAACAGAACGATCCAACGACTCAACCAATTCTTTTACTTCATAAGAAGATTCTAATTCTAAATCAAGTGTTAATTTTCCTTCTGCTAATTTCTTTGTTTCTTCAGAAATTCTAAGCATATTCTTAATTATATTTTTATTAATATATTTATAAGTATTAATTGTAATTAAAATAGTACTTATTGCAACAAATAAACACGCTATAATCGAAATATTATTTAATTTTCCAATTAAAATAATTCCTTTGTCAATCTCAATTTCACGTTTTTCCACTTCTTGTTTAAGGATAGCAACTAATGCTTCTATGTTAGGATGAATTTTTTCTTCAAAAAATGTATTAGCATCTTCTCTCGATGTTTTTGATATTTCTATACATTCCAAAACACTATTATGAATTTCTGCATGAATTGGTTCTGCCTTATGATAAAAATCTTGCATTTCAGGATCATTCTTTATTGTTGAATATAATTCTTTTCCAAAAGAACATTGTGTTGGGTCTGTTTGACCAGTAAATTCAGATCCATTATTAATACTTGCTAAGACTTGTGATTGCCATGTTCTATGCGATGATTCAGCATGTAAAAACACTCTAGCTTGAGCATTGTATGTATCAACTTTTCCATTTTCAACAACTAAACATATTATACAAAATATAACAATTACAGCAACCCCAACTCCCGATGCAATAATTGCTCCAAATCGCTTAATAAATTCTGTTTGTAACGACCTTTTCTTTCCATTATTAGGTCTTTTTTCATTCATAACATTGCCTCCTCATCATATATGTAAAATTTTTTATAGATTTTTTATATTATAACAAATTAAAACAAAAAATTCAATCATAACAATTTCTATAATTTTCCATTTTGAATTTGCAAAAAAAGAACAGCGCAATACTCTGTTCTTCTTCACGTTTTTATAATATAAATCCTTCTATTAAATCATTCATTGAATGTGCACTCTTAGATAATTCTTCACTTGCAGCAGCACTTTCTTCCGACGTAGCCGAATTATTTTCTACAACAGAAGCAATATGCTCTACACCTGTTTTTAATTGATTCATACTATATGCTTGATTTTTTGAAACAGATGCCACAGACTCTGTTTTTTCTTGAATTTCAATCGATCTTTTTTGTATATCTTCAAATACAACTGTAGTTTCTGCAACTTTTGATTCGCCATCTTTTACTGCTTTTATTGTTTCAACGATAAGTGTTTCAATTGTTTTTGCTGCCATGCTTGATTCTTCTGCCAAGCTACGTACTTCATCAGCAACTACAGCAAATCCTTTTCCAGCTGCTCCTGCTCTTGCCGCTTCTATTGCAGCGTTTAATGATAAAAGATTTGTCTGTGCCGATATACTATTAATTGTATCAATAATATTTTGTATTTCTGATGATTTACTACTAATCAAGCTCATAGCATCATTCATCTCTACCATTTTTTCATTTCCATCATTCACTTTATATATCGTTTCTGACATTAATATATTAATGTCATTTGTATGTTTAGCAGTAGTATCTACAGCATTAACTAGTTCACCAATTGTCGCTAATAATTCTTCCACACTTCCTGCTTGTTCCGTTGCACCTTCAGCTAAACCTAATGCAACTTGCGCAATTTGTTCTGATCCATCTGAAACATTTACAGATTCTTGTTTGATGTTAAATAAAGTACTATTAATATTTGCTCTAAAATCCTCAATGGAATCTTTAATTTCAATAAAATCACCTACAAATTCAGTGGAAAGAGTATGACTTAAATCTCCCTTTGCAAAATATTGCATTGCTTCTTTTATGGCTAAAATATATTCTGCAATTTTACTAACAGAATCTCGAAGTGATACAATCAATTCTTCAACTTCATATTGTCCTTCTATATCTAACTCTAACTCAAGTTTTCCTTGTGCTAATTTTTTTGTTTCTTCTGAAACCTTAATGATATTATTAATTACATTTTTATTAATATAGCTATATGTATTAATTGTAATTAAAATGGTTAATAGAGTAGCCGCTAAACAAATAACTATTGCAACAATATTGAGAATATTTCCAAAAGCTTCTGCTTTTGCAACGTCTGCCTCTAAAACTTCAATTTCTTGATCTAAGATACTTACAAATTTCTCTATATGTGGTAATATCTCAGTGTTAAAATAAAGTATTGCTTTTTCTGGAGAAGTTTCTGCCAATTTCAAACATTCTTCTACTTTATTATGTATTTGTGCATGATCTGCCTCAATTTGGTTATAAAATGATTTCATACTAGGTTGATTCAAAATATCTCCATATAGCGCTATTCCAAATTCACATGCATCTGGTACTTTTTCTCCTTGAAAACTTTTGCCAGTTTCTACACTTTCTAAAAGTGACAATTGTAATTCCCTATGATCAGAACGTGCTCGTAAAAATAATTTTATTTCTTCATTGCTACGGTCTACCGTTTTACTTATGTTAATTAATGTAAGGATACTAAATACAATTACAATTGCAATTCCAATTCCGGACACTATAATTGCTAAAAATCTCTTATAAAATTCTGTTTTCATTGATTGATTCTTGTCTGTTTTTTTCATTTCGTTTATCATTTTCTTTTTCCTCCTCATATCCCAAATCCCATTAACAAAGTATATCAAATACTAATATATATTTCAATTAAAAACAGAAATAAATATATGTTTTATATATTGAACAAATTACAAAAACAAACAAGTTATTTTTTATATAAATTTCATATTGAAAAAAAACTTTTATACCCCCCTTTTCTGTGACTGAAAATAATATGATTGTTCTTTTAAAACTCTACTTTCATTTTTGAATTGTTCATATTTTAAATATAGTTTAATTATTTATAATAATTTTAGTTTCTTCCATAATATGGAAATAATTAATGTGTAATTTACTAACAAAATAAATTAATTCTTTACAAAATATTAAATCTTTCATTTCGACCACGTTTTATATCATTATTTTTATATCTATGCTATAATCTACACATAAAAAGGAGGCGAAAGATGTGTAATATTATTAAAATTCGTAATGAACTACTTGCTAAAAAAGTGATAGTAGGATTAAACAAAAGAAATATGACAGGATATTATGCTCACACCAAACAAGAAGCTCTTCAACTTGCATTAGATTTAATACCACAAGGCTCGAGTATTGGTTGGGGTGGTTCTATGAGTGTTGAAGATATCGGGCTAAAAAAAGCACTTATAGATGGACATTATACGATTTATAATCGTGATTCTTGCAAAACACAAGAAGAAAAAAAAGAGATGGAATTAAAGATATTTGGCGCTGATTACTTTTTAAGTAGCACCAATGCTATAACAGAAGATGGTATTTTAGTAAATATTGATGGAAATGCAAATCGTATCGCTGCCATTGCATACGGTCCATCATACGTCATTATGATTGTTGGTATGAATAAAGTTGTAAAAGATGAAGAAGATGCTTTAAAACGCGCTCGTTGTATAGCTGCACCACTAAATGCACAACGTTTTCCTATTAATACACCTTGCAAACAAACCGGAAGTTGTGCAAATTGCCAAACACAAGAAACAATCTGTTGTCAATTCCTTACAACTAGATATTCTAAACACAAAAACAGAATCCATGTAATCTTAGTAAATGACACTTTAGGATTTTAGTTAATATGATATTTCATGTTTATTGTATAATATTTACTCTTAATCTTTAATTTTTTTGTTTTAAATGCATACATTTTTTATATTTTGTTTGTATTTTTGTAAGTATTTTCCTTTTTCATTTACTTATTGACATTTATTACACTTATTTATATTATACTATTTAATTAGAAAAATATGATTGGAGAATTAATTATGAAACCATTAATGATAAGGCAGCCATTAACCAAAAGAGAATTTGATATAATGACTATTTTATGGGAGGCTGATAAACCTCTTATTGCCTCCGAAATCGTAACAATAAGCAACGAAATTACGATTAACACTGTTCAAGCAGTATTAAAAAAATTATTACAATATAAATATATTAAAATTGATGAAATTGTATATAGTGGTAAAGTTTTAACTCGTAGCTATATTCCATTACTTACCCCTGAAGAATATCAACTTAATTATATTAGTTCTCTTTTTAAAAATTTAAGTGATGTACCAAATGCAGCAGCAAATTTTGTGTCTACTTTATTAGATTCTGAGATGGATGCTCAACAATTACTTTCTGAAATTGAACAATTAGAACAAGTAATTATGAAGAAAAAACAACAATTAACTAAAAACTAATATTTACTATCGTATTTTTTGCGCACTTCACCTAAAGCCTCAGCGTCATTCTTTTTCTCTGGGGCTTTATTATTGTGCTTCAATCTCCCATACTATCTAATATTTCTATAAATTCATAATAAGATTTTTTAAATATAGTTACAATTTTAGGATCGAACATGATACCTGATTGACTTACAATCTCTTCATATGCCTTTTCTACGCTCCAAGCTTCTTTATATGAACGTTTACTAACCAAAGCATCAAAAACATCTACAATCGCCATTATTCTACTATAAATATGAATTTCTTCACCCTTTAAACCATTATAGCCGTTTCCATCCCATCTTTCGTGATGATTCAATGTGATTTCTGATGCAATTTGCATAATATCTCCTGGCGAACCTTTTATCAATTCATGACCTATTTGTGTATGTTTTTTTATAATTTCAAATTCTTCCATAGTTAGTTTTCCATTTTTTTCAAGGATTTCACTAGGTATATTCAACTTTCCAACATCATGCATCATGGATGCTATCGATAAACATTCACATTCGTACACAGACATTCCAAGTTTTTTAGCAATTGTATTGGCATATCTAGATACTCGCTTTACATGTTTTCCTGTATATTCAGATTTAGACTCACACATTTGAGCAAAGGATATGATCAATTCCTCTTGTGTACTATGCAACTTATTTGAATACTTAAAAAGTTTTCTTATTAATTGCTGATTATGTTTCGTTTCAAAAAGAAAAACAGATACATACGATTGATAAATAATAAGTTTAGGCAATAAAGAATATACAATACATGCATAATAACTCCTATAAGGATCTTCCGGAACAATTGATAATTTCATACTCAAAAGATGTGAAATTATCATTCCTGCAATTGTAATAATTATTACGTAATACAACAATCTTCTCTTCCCATAAAGACTAAAAACAGTTGCTGGAAGAAGATAAATCAAACTTACATGAAATGAAAAAAAAGTATAAGAAATTACAATTGTAATCACTAGAACGGTTGCTGTTATATAAGCAAATCTTAAACTATTACTCTGTTCAACTAATAAATAGTAAATAACCGGAACCATTAATAAAATAATGCATATACAAACTATTTTTGTCATCATCACTTTATCAAGTTTAAAAACCTCTAAATAATTTAATATAAGAGCAATCATGCTACATATAACAAGCCAATTAAAAAATTTAATAATAAATTCATTACAATTTTCATATTCTATTTCAAGCAAATCATCTAACATTTGTAATACTCCTCTTTGCATCATTTAATTTATAATATATAGTATTATCAACAATAACTATAAATGTATGCAAACAAGAAAGTAATAAATAAAATACAAACTATTAATTAGTAATAATTTTATCATAAAATTTTCTTTTTTTAATTATTTTCTTTATAAAAATTTCACTTCTCATTAACTATATCAAAAAAATCAAATTAAGAAAAGCAAAAAAAAGAAAAAAAGATAAATCAATATCTCTTTTTCTTTTTAAATTCATTATTATTATTGACCATAATATGCATTTGCGCCATGTTTTCTAAAATAATGCTTGTCTTGTAGTTCCAATGGAGCCGGCATAACATCTGCCTTTAATTGTTCGCAACGTGCTGCCATTTTAGCAACTTCTTCTAATACAACAGCATTATGAACTGCATCATAAGGATCTTTCCCCCACGAAAACGGTCCATGATTTTTGCAAAGAACTGCTGGCATCGCTGCATAATCTTTCTCTTTAAAATGCTCTGTAATTAAAATCCCTGTATTTTTTTCATAATTGTCTTCTATTTCTTCTTTTGTCAAACAACGAACACATGGTATCTCTCCATACATATAATCTGCATGTGTTGTTCCATAACAAGGAATTCCTCTTCCTGCCTGCGCCCAACTTGTCGCCCAACTAGAATGCGTATGAACAACTCCTCCGATTGTTGAACATGCCTTATATAATTCAAGATGCGTTGCTGTATCTGAAGAAGGTTTATACTTACCTTCTATTACATTTCCTTCTAAATCAACAACCACCATATCCTCTAGCGTCATAACATCATATTCAACACCACTCGGTTTAATAACTACATATCCTTTTTCACGATTAATTCCACTAACATTTCCCCAAGTAAATGTAACTAATCCATATTTTGGCAAAAGCATATTTGCTTCAAAAACTTGTTTTTTTAAATTTTCTAACATTTTTTCCTCCAATAGTATTTACTTAAAATTCACAACAGCTGCACGTTCAATGGCAAGACCTTTTGCGTATCTTTCCATAAAGTCTTCAAATCCTTTTACATCTTCCGAATCTGGAGTGACACTATCTCCCGTTTGACCCATAAATACGTTCTTTAGCAAGAATTCTTCTAATGATTCTTTACCTGCATGATTAATCATATATGCAGCTAATAATGCAATCCCCCATGCTCCACCTTCACCAGCAGTCTCCATAACAGATACAGGTGCATTTATTGCTGCTGCCATAATTTGCTGCCCAACTTGTTTTGTTTTAAACAATCCACCATGCCCTAAAATAGAGTCTAAAGATACTTTTTCTTGCTTTAACAAGATATCAAGTCCTGTTTTTAATGCTCCAAGAGAAGTAAACAAGTGTGTTCTCATAAAATTTGCTAATGTAAACTTACTTTCAGGTGTACGTACAAACAATGGTCTTCCTTCTTCAAAACCTGTAATGTGCTCTCCCGAAAAATAGTTATAAGCCAATAAACCGCCCCCATCAACATCGGCTTCTAATGCTTTTGTATATAAAGTTTCAAAAATTTTATTTTTATCAACTTCTAACCCAAAACACTGCAATGTTTCTTCAAATAAATTCACCCATGCATTTAAGTCCGATGTACAATTGTTACAATGCACCATTGCAACAAGATTTCCAGACGGTGTTGTAACTAAATCAATTTCTCTATAAAGTTTCGATAATTCTTTTTCAAGAACTATCATTGCAAAAACAGACGTCCCTGCAGATACGTTACCCGTACGAACTTTTACACTATTTGTCGCTACCATTCCTGTTCCAGCATCACCTTCTGGTGGACACAAAGCAATTCCAGCTTTTAATTTACCAGATGGATCTAATAATTTTGCTCCTTCTTCAGTTAAGCAACCCGCATTATCTCCCGCTTTTAAAACTTTTGGAAGAACATCTTTCAATTCTAATTCTATTCCCTTATTTTTTGCCATTACATTAAAAATTTTGATTTTTTCTTCATCATAATCCACCGTATTGATATCAATCGGAAACATTCCTGAAGCTTCTCCAACACCTAATACTTTTTGGCCAGTTAACATCCAATGAACATAACCCGCCAAAGTCGTTTGAAATACAACCTCTTTTACATGCTCTTCTTTATTTAAAATTGCTTGGTACAAATGTGCAATACTCCATCTTTGCGGAATATTATATTGAAATGCTTCTGTTAATTCATCTGCTGCTTCTTCTGTCATGGTATTTCTCCATGTTCGAAATGGCACAAGCAACTGATCCGATTTATCAAACGCCATATATCCATGCATCATCCCGCTAAATCCAATGGCTCCAATTGTTTCTAACGTCTCATCGTACTTGCTTTCTACCTCTTTTACCATTTCTGCATAACAAACTTGAATTCCTGCCCATATATCTGTTGTATCATATGTCCAAATACCATCAACTAATTTATTCTCCCATTCAAATCCACCCGATGCAATCGGTTCATTAAAAGCATCAATCAAAACCGCTTTTATACGTGTCGATCCCATCTCTATTCCTAATGCCGTTTTGCCATTTTTTATATTTGCCTTAATTTGCTCCACTGTTTGTGCCATATTCTTTCTCCTAACGATATGATATTGAATTCCAACGTAATTCATTTTTGAAATTTCGTATTGTAGTATTTTTATCGATAATTACACTTTCAATTCCCATAGAATCTGCCCAGTCTACCATTTGCTCTGTTGTTAAATCATATGAAAATGCTGTATGATGTGCTCCCCCTGCCAAAATCCATGCTTCTGCACCAATTGACAAATTAGGTTGTGGTGTCCAAAACGCAGAAGCTACTGGTAATTTAGGCATTTCTTTTTCAACCTTTTTGCATTCTACCTCATTGATAATTAATCGGAAACGATTTCCAAGATCAACTAATGATGTCGCAATTCCTGGTCCTGTTTTTGAAGTAAACACCAATCTTGCTGGATCTTCTCTATCACCCATAGAAAGCGGATTTACTTTGATTCCAATTTTACCTTCTGCAACAGATGGACAAACTTCCAACATATGTGATTGTAAAATCCCCTCTTTTCCTGGAACAAAATTATAAGTATAATCTTCCATAAAAGATGTTCCTTTTGCATTTTTTGTTCCACTAGCCATAATTTTCATCAATCGAACCATTGCTGCCGTTTTCCAATCACCTTCTCCACCAAAACCATATCCTTTTTCCATTAATCTTTGAATTGCTAATCCTGGTAATTGTTGCAATGAACCTAAATCCCCAAAATGTGTTACAATTGCATGGTAATTCTTTTCTTCTAAAAATGTTTCAAACCCTAATTCAATACCAGCTTGAACAGCAACATGCCTTCTAAACTCTGTCTCATCTCTACCTTCTAATAATATTTCATATTTGTCATAGTATTCTTCTACCAAAGCATCTACTGAACCCTTTGATACATCTTTCACATAACTTGCAATCTCATTAACAGGATATGCATCTATTTCCCATCCAAATTTGATTTGAGCTTCTACTTTATCCCCCTCTGTAACAGCAACATTTCTCATATTATCAGCCACTCTACATACTCTAATATGTGAAGATTCCATTTGTCCAATCGCAGTTCTCATATAACTAGCAATACGATCTTGCACTTCCTTATTATCCCAATGCCCTACAATAACTTTTCGTTCTATTCCCATACGAGTAACGATATGTCCATATTCTCTATCTCCATGAGCCGATTGATTCTCATTCATAAAATCCATATCAATTGAATCATATGGTATTTCTTCATTAAACTGTGTATGTAAATGAAGCAATGGTTTTCTATATTCTTGTAACCCTAAAATCCATGATTTTGCTGGCGAAAAAGTATGCATCCATGTAATTACACCTGCACAATTCTCATCTGCATTTGCTTCATTTAAAGTTTTTCTTATCAATTCATTTGTAATTAAAGTAGGCTTCCAAATCACTTCAAAAGGTAATCTTCCTGATTCATTTAATTTTTCCACTATAATTTGAGAATGTTTTGCAACATTTTGTAAACACTCATCTCCGTATAAATCTTGTGATCCTGTACAAAACCAAAATTGATAATTTTTCCCTGTTTTCATTCTTAATTTCTCCTTTTTATCCTTCTATTTTTTTTGCAGAGCCTCTCTTTACTACCGAAACCGGAAACTCATATGTGCCATTTGTTTTTTCATTTTTAATCATACTAATCAGATTCATCGCCGCTTTTTTCCCTAACGCTTCCATCGGATGCGGAACAGAAGAGATTTCCACCTCTCCAATTGTTGCTAGATCTGAATCATCAATACCTACAATAGATTTATCATCAGGAACTTTATATCCCATTTTTTTCAAAATATCTATTAAAGAAAATGCAACCTCGTCATTATAACAAACAATACCAGTACAGCCGTCCAATCGTTTTAATTTCAACGTTATTTCTTCAAGATGCTGTATCTCATATGTATCAAGCCAAATAACTGGAGTATCCTCTTCATTTATATTATATTTCCACAGTGCATTTACATAACCTTTGTAACGCAAATGACCTTGCCCATCATCTAATTTAAATATTCCGCCTACCTTTCTATGTCCAAGTTCTAGCAAGTAATCAGTTGCCACTTGTCCAGCCATAGTATCATCTATCGAAACATGTGGTATATCGATTCCATCATAAAAACTATTAATAAAAAGTATCGGAATTTTTCGTTTTAAAATTTCTTTATATATATCCATATTCAAATTTGGAAGACCACTTTTTGTAGTTTCCATAATAATACCTGCTAACTCTTCTCGATCTACTAGCTCTTCTAAAATCATGCGTTCTCTTCTATATTGATTATTTGTAAAAGCGATTTCAACAATATAATCTTCTTTAGATAATACCTCTTCAATACCACGAATTGTACTCGGAAAAATATAACTATCTACATACGTTGTAATAACCGCAATTCTATTTCCGCGCTTCTTATATTCTATAATATTTTCTTTGATATACGTCCCACTCCCTCGTACTCGCCTTACAATCCCTTCTTCTTCAAGCAGCGCAATTGCATGACGCACTGTTTGTCTACTTAACGAAAACATTTCGCACAACTTATTTTCTGAATATAATTTATCGCCTGGGAGAAATTCCTGTTCTTTAATTTTATTTTTGATATATAGAATCAATTCTTGATATTTTGGTATGATATTTTCCATGTTTTACTTCAAAGGGCTGCCATAGTTGACAGCCCATCTCCTACTTCTTATTTTCCTATCCTTTTCTTCTCTTAGATAGTAAATCTACAGTAACTGCTCCTAACAATACTGCACCCTTTACAATCTTTTGAATATCTGTTGACCAACCATATAGAGACATCCCATTATTTAAGATTCCCATAATAAAGGCCCCTACTACTGCTCCAATAATTGTACCAACACCGCCCGAAGTCGCTGCTCCACCTATGTAACAAGATGCAATTGCATCCATTTCAAAACCATCACCTGCTTTTGGTGTCGCTGATGCATTACGCGCCGATAACACAATACCTGCTACCGCACAAAGAATTCCCATATTTGTATATACCCAAAAGTAAACTTTTTGTGTATTAATACCAGAAAGTTTTGCCGCTTTTACATTTCCACCCAATGCATAAATTTGACGTCCAGCAACAGTTTTACTCGTAATAAAATGATATAAAAGCACCAAAGCTCCCATAATAACTAAAACAAAAGGAATCCCATTATTACGTGATAATTTATAAAAGAAAAACCATACAATCACTAACAATACTGCATTTTTTACAATCACTTGCCATAATGGATTTGTTGCAAAACCATATTTTTCTTTCTTTTTATGCCCACTTATTTCAGCTAAAATAATTAACACTGAAATGATAAGGGCAACTATTAAACAAACTAAATCCACAGTATTACCAAAAAGTTGCACTTTTATCGTTGGCAAGAAACCTGCACCAATAAAAGTATAACTAGATGGAAATGGTCCTTTGGTTTGCGCTTTTAACATAGTATATGTCAAACCACGTCCCATAAGCATTGTCGCTAATGTTACAATAAAAGGAGGAATTCCAAGCTTAGAAACAAAAAAACCTACAAAAACACCACTTAATAAACCAACAACAAGCGCCGCCAAAATAGCAACCCACATATTCACTTTAAAATCAATCATCAAAATACCTACAGTTGCACCACTAAGCGCTACAACAGATCCAACACCTAAATCGATATTTCCTGTCAAAACACAAAGTAACATACCTACTGCCAATATTACTACATAACTATTTTGCATTATTAAGTTATTAATATTTGCTGGAGACATATTTGTTCCATTTGTTAAAAATGCAAAAATCAAAAATACTACTATTAATGCAATAAACATTCCATATTGCTTCATATCTAAATTTACTGTTTTATTCTTATTCATCCTTATTCACCTTCCTTATTATGTTTTACAACACATTGCATAATTCTTTCTTGTGATAATTCATCCTTTTGAAGTTCTCCTGCAATTTCACCTTCATTAATAACGTAAACACGATCACAAGTACCTATTATTTCAGGCATTTCAGAAGAAATAATTATAATTGCTTTCCCCATTTTCGCCAATTCATTAATAACACAATAAATTTCATACTTCGCACCTACATCAATCCCTCTTGTAGGTTCATCCAAAATCAATACATCAGGTTGTGTTAACATCCACTTTGCAAGTACCACTTTTTGTTGATTACCACCCGATAAAGAACCTACAACTTGATGAATAGAATTTGACTTAATATTTATCCTCTTTTTAAAATCCTCAGCAGCTAAAATTTCTTCATTAGAATCTACAACACCCTTTTTTGAAAAAAAGTTACTTAAAGCTGCCATCGTCATATTACGTTTTATATCATCAATCAATACAAGTCCATATGTTTTCCGGTCTTCTGATACATACGCTAATTTATTATCAATCGCACTTTTTACATCTTTTATTACGACTTCTTTTCCATTTATTTTTATTGTTCCCGATATTTTTTGTCCGTATGTTTTTCCAAAAATACTCATTGCAAGTTCTGTTCTACCAGCTCCCATAAGTCCAGCAAACCCTACTACTTCACCTGCTTTTACATTTACATTTACATTTTTTATCATTTGACGCGTAATATCATCTGGATGATATACATTCCAATCCTTAACCTCAAAAATTGTATCACCAATTTCCACACCTTCTCGATGAGGATATCTATTTGTCAACTCACGTCCAACCATACCTTTTATAATGCGATCTTCTGTAAATTCATCAACTCCTTTTTCTAGAGTTTCAATGGTTTGACCATCACGAATAACGGTAATAGCATCTGCTACATAACTAATTTCATTTAGTTTATGAGAAATAATAATACATGAAATCCCTTGTTTTTTTAATTCCAGCATAATTTCTAAAAGCTTTGCGCTTTCTTCATCATTTAATGCAGCGGTAGGCTCGTCTAAAATTAATAACTCTACTTTTTTTGCCATTGCTTTCGCAATCTCAATTAATTGTTGCTTTCCTACCCCTAACGTATTAACATGAACATTAACATCTTCACCTTCTAAACCAACTTTACTTAACATCTCTTGCGCTTTTTTTCTTGTAATTGTCCAATCAATAACACCTTTTACATTTGTTTGTTCATTACCCAAAAATACATTTTCTGCAATCGACATAAAAGGACTGAGTGCAAGCTCTTGGTGAATAATTACAATCCCCTTCGCTTCACTCTCTCTAATACTATGAAATTCGCAAACATTTCCATTATATACAATATCCCCGCCATACATACCATACGTATATACACCTGACAGAATATTCATAAGAGTAGATTTACCTGCTCCATTTTCTCCACATAACGCATGAATTTCTCCGCGCTTTACTTTTAAATTTACATCACTTAACGCTTTAACCCCAAAGAATTCTTTTGTTATATGATTCATTTCCAAGATATAATCCGACATTCTTTCAGCTCCTTCTCATCTTAAAAATAAGGCAGCAGCATAGCTGCCACCTTATTTTTGATTTTACTCTGCTAATTGTGCTTCTGTATAATATCCACCATCTACAATAATTTCTTTATAATTGCTTGCATCTACTGCAACTGGTGTACAAAGATATGCAGGTACAACAATAACATTGTTATTATATTGTTCTGTATCATTAATTTCTGGTTCACCACCTTCAAGAACCGCTTGAACCATAGATACACATTTTTCTGCTAAAAGACGTGTATCTTTATAAATTGACATTGTTTGGTATCCAGAAATAATATTTTTTGTTGCCATTAATTCTGCATCTTGACCTGTAATTAATGGCCAGTTTTCTCCAACTTTATATCCAGCCGCATCTAATGCAGCTTTTGCACCATATGCAAAACCATCGAATGCTGTTGCTACTATATCTAAATCTTCATCTGCATAAAATCCTGTTAAGTAATTTTCCATATTTTGTTGTGCAGTTTCTTGAGACCATCTTAAGATACATGTTTCTTCAAAAGATGTTCTTCCTGATTTCGCAACAAGTGTACCATCATCTAGATATTCTCCTAACACTTCCATAATTCCATTATACAAAAATACAGCATTGTTATCATCTGGTGATCCCATTAAAAATTCAATTGTATATGATTCGCCAGCTGCTCTTGCTGCCTCTAAATCTTTTGTTTCTTTAATATATTCACCAATTGCTGTACCAACACCCTTGTTATCGAATGTTGCATAATAGCTTACTGCATCTGTATCCATTAACAATCTATCATACGCTACGATAGGGATACCTGCTTCTTTTGCTTGTGCTTCTACATTTACTAATGCTGATGAGTCAATTGATGCAATTACCAAACAACTAACACCCGAAGCAATCATATTTTCAATTTGAGATACTTGCATTTGAACATCATCTTCTGCATATTGAAGATCAACATCATATCCTAATCCTTCTAATTGTGCTTTCATATTAGCACCATCATTAATCCATCGTTCTGATGATTGTGTTGGCATTGCAACTCCAACTTTTTGTCCTTTTGATTCAACCGCTGGTGTTTCTGCCACTTCCTGTGTTGTTGCTGAATCTGTTGTTGAGCTTGAACTTGTATCTCCACCACATCCAACTAACATTGTCGCTACCATTGCTACACTGAGCAACATTCCCAATACTTTCTTCTTCATTCTTCTTCCTCCTTGAATAAATCGTTATAAAGCTCTCCAAGTTGTATTAATACAAGTTCGTTTCATTGTATTGTGCAACTTGTTTTTTGTTTTGCTTGTATTTTTGACAAATATGTACATTTTACCCCTCGTCATCAACAAGTCATGTAAAGAATATACATCTTTTTTGTTTTTTTGTCAATACAATCCATCTTTTTTTACACTGATTATTCATTTTAAAAATACAACATTTTTTTACACAAATACAACTTTCTTTTTCAAACAAAAAAGTTGTATCATTTCGACACAACTTTTCTTTTCCATTTTATTCATTTTTATCTAGATTCTCATCCGAATTATTTAAATCAAAATCCTTAGTTTCATCCGTTTTTTCTACCCGTTCAATCTCTTCCATCTGATTCACTTCCGCAATCTCTTCATCATCTAATGCATTTGCGTCTAAGTCTCCACCAATATATTTTCCATTTTTAATATCTTTAGCTGAAAAAACAACTAATAAACTTCCAACAATTGCAAATACTATAATTGCTAATAAAAAAATAAAATACTGTGCACCTTCATTATCATTCAATCCTTGAAATAATGTATAGGCAGTATACACTAAGTAAGCACCTGCAATAATTCGAATCATTAACATTCCTTTTGTAGATAAATACTTACTTTCAATTTTTTCCTTTTGTTCCATACAAATAACCATCCTTTTTTAATTAGTCTTCACTCCCTCAATGATTATTTTATTATACCCCTTTCCTATCTATTTCGTCTATCTAATTTTCAATAGTAGAATCTAAACACTCTATAAAAATAATATCTTGAATAGGTATCATTGTTCTATCTTTCAAAATAATGCACCTTGTTGTCATATCTATTTTCTTTACTATCCCCTTTTTTTCTATATAATTTCCACCTTCTTTTGTAAGATCTGCCCAAAAATATTTTATTAAAACTTCCTTTTCTCGATTAATTTCAGATGAAATCTCATATAAAATATCATTAATTCTATTTTTTTCATCTTCCTCTAATTCTATTTTTTTCTTAGTTAATCGTTGTGTCTCTTTTACAGCATCTGAATGTCCTGTCAATGCAGAAAAAGGTGCAAATTGAGCAGCACGATCTTGAATTGACATATGAGGATATTTTTTTGATTTTTGATAATTCAAATAAATTAGTTCTTCTAGATCTTCCATTCTTCAAATCCCCCTTTCCACTTTATGCTTTATGTCCACCGATTTGTTCATTGCGTTCTTTTGCCGTTGCTCCCTCTACAAAATTCATTCCTTTTAAAATTGCATTTTTCCCATATTTCTTTTTTATCGTAAGAAGTGCTTTTTGAATTTCACGTTCTTTTTCTAACTCTCGTTCTTCTCGTACACGATTTTCCTCTAGCGCTATATAATCAGTAAACAAACTTAATTGCTCCATTTCCATTTGTATTACCACATCAGACTCTTTTATTACATGATTAGCAGAAATATTAATTCTTCTAACAGATAACATTTCATCAACAATTGCATCATACAGTTCTGTAACTTGCCTCATGATTTTATTTGTAGAAGAAGTATAGTTTTTAAAATTTGTAGTTCCTTGTGCATGTTTTGGAATTCTTCTTCCATACGAATCCTTAACAATCTCTCCCTTATACTTTTTTGCGATTTCAGGATTACTTAAATTTTCAATATCATATCCAATAGTCATCACAATTTGATTTGTAACCAATCCCTTATCTACTAAATCTAGAACAAGTAAATCCACCATTTCACATACAACATTTTTAGCACTTGCAAAAGAATAAGGACTTTGAAGCACTTGTCCAGAAGTCACACTATTCGTTGTGGGTTTATAAGATTTAATATCTTTCATTTGGCAAGGTTCAATTCCCCATGCATGATCAATTAAAAGCTCCGCATTAATTCCAAATAGTTTATACAACAGTGATTCATTGTAATATTCATTTTCTTCCCCAATAGAGCATTTCGCTATGTCTTTCATCGTATAGATGCCAACAGAGGCTAATTTTTTAGCATATCCTTTACCAACTCTCCAAAAATCAGTAAGCGGACGATGATTCCATAATTCTTTACGATACGTTATTTCATTCAACTCCGCAATCCGCACCCCAAATTGATTTGGTTTGCTTTTTTTTGCCATAATATCCATTGCAATTTTACATAGATATAAATTTGTACCAATTCCTGCTGTTGCTGTAATACCTGTTGTATCTAAAATATCTTGAATCACTTTTTCAGCCAATTCATATGCTGTTACTTTATACGTTAGAAGATAAGACGTTACATCTACAAATACTTCATCAATCGAATATACATGCATATCATTTGGTGAAAAATATTTTAAATAGACCGTATAAATCTTCGTACTATACTCAAGATAAAGTGCCATTCTCGGTGGTGCTACAATGTATTCTATTTTTTTATTTTCTAATGCATTTGCAAGTTCTACCTTTTGTATTACTTCAAATAATCTTGGTCGTCCTGGAATTCCATATTTTTTTAAAGATGGCGAAACGGCAAGACATATCGTTTTTTCTGTTTTACGATCATCTGCAACTACTAAATTTGTTGTAAGTGGATTTAATCCTCTTTCCATACACTCAACCGATGCATAAAATGATTTTAAGTCAAATGCAATATATATTTGATCATTTTTCTCCATTTTACTACCTCTTGTAATATTTTTTACTACAATATTTTTTCCAAATACTCTAAGTCTTCTTTTGTAGTTGACCAACTTGTTGCAAAACGTACAACACTATGTGTTTCATCTTTCTTTTCCCAAAAACTAAATGCAACTTTATTTTTAAGAATTTCTAACATTTTATTTTCAAGAACAAGAAACTGTTGATTTGATGGGGATTCAATATGAAATTCATATCCTTTTTCTAAAAATATCTGCTTTAATTTTATTGCCATTTCTATTCCATGCTTTGCAAGTTCAAAATATAAATCATTTGTAAATAACGTATCAAATTGAATTCCTAACAATCTACTTTTTGCAAGAAGTGCACCTCTTTTTTTTACAGAATTCATAAAGTGCTTTGGCTTGTTATTTCTTGTAAATACAACTGCCTCACCACATAAGGCACCTACCTTTGTACCACCTATATAAAATACATCACAATACTTTGCAACATCTCTTAAAGTTACATCCGTACTTTTACTCATCAATCCATAACCCAAACGTGCCCCATCTAAAAAGAGCGGTATATTATATCGAGAACAAATATCAGAAAGATCTTCTAATTCTTTCTTACAATATAATGTTCCATATTCTGTTGGATGTGAAATATATACCATCCCAGGAAATACCATGTGTTCTCGATTCTCATCCGCAAAAAAATTAGAAAGATATGAAACAAGTTCCTTTCCACATATTTTTCCATCATGCGATTCTAACTCTAATACTTTCTTACCTGTATATTCTATCGCACCTGCTTCATGCACACTTACATGTCCAGTTTTTGCTGCAATTACTCCTTCGTACTCCTTTAACATAGTTGATATAACAATCGCATTTGTTTGCGTTCCACCTACCAAAAATTCTACTTCTGCTGTTTCACATTCACAAGCACTCTTTATTTTTTCCCTAGCAGATTCACTATATAAATCTGCACCATATCCAGATAAACTTTCAAAATTCGTCTTACATAACGCTTCCATTATTTTAGGATGTGCTCCCGCAATATAATCACTTTCAAAAGAAACTTTATCCTTCATTTCTATTCCTCTTTTCCTCTTTTTTAATCATTATACTTCATTCATCACAATCATTACATACCCAAATATTACATCAAAGTCATACTACAAGTGGCAATACTGCTTGTTTCATTACTTTTCCAATTTCTTCATGGATAACTAAATTTGCTCGTTTATCTGCTTGTGTTTCACTTTTATTAATTAAGATCAAATTTTTACCATTAAAATAATTAATAAAACTTGCTGCTGGATATACAACCAATGATGTTCCTCCAATAATTAATGTTTCTGCCATCGAAATAGCATTTATTGTTTTTTGAATTAACTCTTCATCTAGTCCTTCTTCATAAAGAACCACATCTGGTTTAATGATAGCGCCACATTTCTCACAATGTGGTATTCCTTTTCTTGTAACCACGAAACTTGCATCATAAAACGCATGACATTTTGTACAATAATTTCTATGTACCGAACCATGAAGTTCATATACTTCTTTTGTGCCTGCCGCTTGATGTAATCCATCAATATTTTGAGTAACAACCGCTTTTAGTTTTTTCATTTTTTCTAATTTCGTAAGTGACAAATGACAATCATTTGGCTTTGCTTCTAAATACACTAAATTCTTTTTATAAAACTCATAAAATTCTTCTGGATGCTTTACAAAAAAACTATGTGATACTGCTTGCTCTGGCGTAAAATTGCAGTTCATTTTCTTACTAAACAATCCACTTGAGCTTCGAAAATCTGGTATTCCACTTTCACAACTACATCCTGCTCCACCAAAGAAAACAATATTGTTACTACTTTTTAATATTTCAATCAATTTTTCGATATCATCATTCATATATATTCTCCCCACACTTTTATAGATTAAATTATATCATATTTTACAATGTATTAAATATTGATATTTAATACATTGTATGTAATAATAATTTTATCATATATAGATGAATGGAGGCAAAATATGTTAAAGATAAAACACATTTTTTTTCTCGAAAGAAACCTTTTAATAAAAAACAATAAGACAGATGTAAATAAATATTTATTTTCCATTTTTAAGTTAGGAGCATTTTTAGGAATCTTTTTCTTATTAACTATAACTTTAGTCTTTTTTTTAACTCCTAATCTTGCCTCACACAAAATTACATACCTAACGTGCAGTATTATTATTTCATCTTTAATACTTCTATTCCAAAATACATTAGCACCTAAACATCCTTTGTTAGGACTTTATTTTATTCTAGAACTTTTCATTTTATTCTCCATCTATTTAAGCGTTGTATCTTTTCCTGACCAAAGAGCAACTGCTTTATTAGCATTTTTTTGTCTTGCACCTTTTATTATCGTTGATAATCAAATACGAGCGATTCTTTTTATTGCATTTAACATACTCTTACATACTCTTTTTGCCTATTTCTTAAAAGAAGATTCTATGTTTGTATACGATCTAGTAAACTGTTGCTTTTTTTCCTTTTTCAGTTTAGCATTTGCATCTATATTAATAAATATGCAACTGAGATCTTTTGACCTACAAAGATTATTAGAAACAGAACGAACAATTGACATATTAACTGGACTAAAAAACAGAAGAAAATTATATGAAGATATGGCTAAAATAGAAAATAATGAAACACCTAAACCTACTGCTGTTTTTATGCTTGATATTGACCATTTCAAAAACTTTAATGATACGTATGGTCATGCTGCTGGAGATACTTGTTTGTCCATATTTGGCAAATATCTAAATCAACTAGCAGATAGCTTTGATTTTCATGCATATCGATATGGTGGTGAAGAATTTACACTTTTTGTATATGAAATGGACAAACAAAACATTCGATTATTAAGTAAAAAAATATTATCTGAAATTCCTTCTTTAAATAATGGTTATACAAAAATCACAACTAGTATCGGTTATGTAATATGTAATGATGATACTGTTAAAAATTATGAAAAATGGATTGAAAAAGCAGACGAAGCTTTATACCACGCTAAAAATAATGGCAGAAATCAAATTTCTATTTATTCATAGTAAAAAAATTGTTGAAATGACAAATAAAGCGGAGTGTTTGAATTTTACTCCGCTTCACTATTTCTCTTCTAGTAATGTATTACAAGAAAACTTTGAACCATTCTTTATTATTCTTGTCGTATTTTTCTCTATAATGCTACTTATATCATCCTTTTTTACATACTTTCTTTTAAGATAGTAATAATATCTTTTTGATTTAAAACTTTATACCCACCAGGTAATATCATCGTTGCCTTCGCTACAGATTCGATCATATCTTCTGTTAATCCAAGCTCTTTGCAATGCATAACTAATCCTAATCCCTTCATCCATAGTTCCATGTGTACAAGACCTTCTTGTGCAATTTCAACTTGAGATTTCCCTTCTGCTGATATATGCCAAACATTTTTTGCAAAACGAACAAATTTTGATAATCCATCTTGTAAAATAAATCGATAATATGCCAAAGATACAGATGATAAAGTCATGCCATGTGTGGCATCCGTATATGCTCCAATTGCTTGACCTATCATATGCACCATCCAATCTGTAGTCTTTCCTTTTGCCACAAGTGTATTTAGTGCCCATGTAGCAGTCCACATAATATTACTTCGTGCTTCATAATCTTGTGGATTTTCAATTGCAATTTTTGAAGCATGAATCAAAGAACGCATCAATCCTTCGCAAATATAATCACTTGTATTATCATCTTCACCCGAAAAATATTGCTCACATATATGGTTGAAAATATCATATATTCCTGCTACCATTTGATACTTTGGAAGTGACAAGGTAAAGTTCGGATTCAATATTGAAAATTTTGGAAACACTTCTTCTCCAAAAACATGACCTATTTTTAATTTTTGTGCATGATTTGTAATTACTGCACCACCATTCATTTCACTTCCGGTTCCTACCATAGTTAAAATACATCCTACCGGAATAATTTTAGTCTCTTGATCAATATCCTCAAATTTCAAATAATATTTTTCCCATGGATCCTCTTTACAAAAAGCACTAATTGAAACTGCTTTTGCATAATCACATACAGAACCTCCCCCTACTGCTAAAATAAAATCAATCTGATTATTTTTTGCAATTTCGCATCCTTCATATAATTTTTCTACAGTTGGATTTGGCATAACTCCACCATCTTCAAACACATTTTTTCCATTTTCTTTTAAAATCCCTATAACTTTATCATAAATTCCATTCTTTTTTATAGAACCACCACCATAAATAAATTGAATATTTGTTCCATATTTTTGCAATTCACTTTTTAAATTTTCTAATGAATCTTCTCCAAAATATAATTTTGTTGGATTTGAATACGTAAAATTTCCTAACATGTTGTTTCTCCTCGTATAATAAGTTTGTAAGCAAGATAAATCAGCTTATGAACTTATTCTTTTTTATGATATAGATGTATGGTCATCTAAGAGGAACTCCCCTCATCCTATTTCCATCTATATAGTCAATAGTTACTTTTTCA
>JBOFWM010000007.1:0-8153 GCA_051653625.1 Lachnospiraceae bacterium | reverse complement strand
TACTTTAGAATTCATTTTAGATACCTCTCGTGTTTTAGATTTTTTACCAACTGTCCGGTCAGTAATAATCTAAATTTACTTGAGGTATTCTTTTTGGTCAATTCCCTTTACTCTTTAAAGTATACAGGAAGCTCCTAATGTGTTATGTCATAAATTTTACTATTTCCTAGTTTACAAGGGTAGAAAAAGAATGTCAATTATTTGACATTAAATTCAGTATTCTATATAATTATATGAGCTATATAAAAGTCAGAATATTTTGAGAAGGATGGTTATATTATGGAACAAAGAGAAATATCCCAAACGGTTATTAGTCGTTTGCCGCGTTATTTTAGATATTTAGGAGAATTAAAAGATGAAGGTGTAGAGCGCATTTCATCACAAGAATTAAGTAAGTTAATGAATGTAACAGCATCTCAGATTAGACAAGATTTTAATAATTTTGGAGGATTTGGACAACAAGGGTATGGGTATAATGTAGAATTTTTATATTTAGAAATAGCAAAAATATTAGGTTTAGATAAAGAACATAGACTAATCATTATTGGTGCAGGTAATTTGGGGCAAGCACTTGTAAATTATGGAAGCTTTGAAAGAAGAGGTTTTTTATTTAAAGGAATATTTGATTCAAATAAAGAATTATACGGAAAAAATGTAGGTGATTTAAAGGTACAACCAATGGAAAATTTAAAGGGGTTTATCGAAAATGAGGGGATTGACATTGCCGTATTGACGATTCCTAAAGGAGCAGCAAATGATGTGGCACAAATATTAGTGGATTATAATATTAAAGCAATATGGAATTTTGCGAATACAGAATTATCGGTTCCAAAAGATGTACAAATAGAAAATGTTCATTTATCAGATAGTTTGATGAAATTATCATATAATTTTAATCAAAAAAATTAGAGTTATCATTATAAATATTTAAAGAAATGAAAAATAAAGGAGCTATATTTTATGAAAGAACAGGAAGAAAAGTTCTATCATGCATTAGAGGGAAAAAGAATTCCCGTTCTTACCTTAGATAATAAATGGTATCGTTTATTTAATCAGATAGAATTAGATGAAGAAATTCCAAAGTTAGAAGAAGAGTTAAATTGTTTGTTGAAGCGTCAAGGAAAGTTAAATACTGAATCAAAAAGTATAAAAACATTAAAAAAGAATTTAATGGATGAAATTGTTTCTTTAATGGATGAAGAAAATTTAACTACACAAAAAAAAGTAGAGGAAAATCAGCGTTTAATTAAAGAATGTAATGATAAATTAGAAGAATATCAAGAAGAATTATTTGATATTCCGAAAATGATTGATGAAAAGAATCGAGAATTAATGCTTAAGACAATGGAAATATGTTATTTTATTTTAAAAGATAATAATACAGAAATTGAAGAAATTGGGAATTGGATTGCAAATGTTCGTGTAGAATTGAAAAAAAATTTAATTCGTAAACAAGAAAAAGAAAAAAAAAATCATGATTTATATTCATATATGCATGATATATTTGGTCCAGAAGTTGTAGAAATTTTTGATTTGAAATATAATGAAGAGAAATAGTTTAATGGTGATATTGTGAATGAGTATAATAGAGTTTGTGCAAAAATTGATTTGAATGCAGTTGTAAACAATGTAGAATATATAGAACGTCATTGTTATAATAAACAAATATTGGCTGTAATTAAAGCCGATGGATATGGACATGGAGCAATTCCAATTGCCAAATTGCTTGAAAAAAGAACTAGTATTTATGGATTTGCAGTTGCAACAATTGAAGAGGCTGTCGAGTTGAGAAAAGCGCATATCAAAAAAACAATCCTTGTTTTAGGGCATGTATTTCCTTATGGATATGATATTGCCTTAGAGCATAATATTACGCTGACTGTATTTAGAGAAGATATGCTAGAAGAAATAGGAATGCTTACAAATAGTAAGAAAAAAACATTAAATGTTCATTTAAAAGTAGACACTGGAATGGGACGTATTGGTATTCGAGCAAATGAAGAAAGTCTTTCTTTTGTAAAAAAAATAAAAACATTTCCATATATTCAATTAAATGGAATATTTACACATTTTGCAAAAGCAGATGAAAAGGATAAAACACATGTATATAAACAACAAGAATTATTTGAAAAATTTGTTTCTTTCGTTGTTGAAAAAGAACAATTAGACATTCCTTTTATCCATTCTTTTAATAGTGCAGGTATTTTAAGTCTTAATCCTAATAAAAGCACATTAGTAAGAGCTGGAATTATTCTTTATGGATTATGGCCGTCGGAAAAAATGTATCAAGAAGATATTCCTTTAAAACCTGCATTATCACTTATTAGTCATATTGTATATATCAAAACAATTTACAAAGGTGAAACGGTTAGTTATGGTGGTACATTTATTGCAAAGCAAGATACAATAGTAGCAACTATTCCTTTGGGATATGCAGATGGATATCCAAGAAGTCTTTCCAATAAGGGGTATGTATTAATAAAAGGAAAAAAAGCACCAATTATTGGAAGAATCTGCATGGACCAATTTATGGTAGATATTACAAATATAGAAAATGTTTCATTAGATGAAGAAGTTGTTTTGATTGGAAAAAGTGGAGATATTTTTATTACAATGGAAGAACTTGCACAAGTATCAGGACGTTTTAATTATGAATTTGCATGTAACATTAGTAAACGTGTAAAAAGAGTATATATATAATTGTATATGTTTTTTTATTCTGGTAATACTGAATTTAGAAGTTTAATAATTTAGTATTTAAAGGAAGTGAAAGAATTTGAAACGAGGAGATATTTTTTATGCAGATTTAAGACCCGTAATTGGGTCAGAACAAGGTGGTATTCGTCCTGTATTAATTGTTCAAAATGACATTGGAAATAAACATAGCCCTACCATTATATGTGCAGCTATAACATCAAAATTAAATAAGGCAAAATTACCAACACATATTGAAATAAAGGCAAAAGAATATGAACTTGAAAAAGACTCTGTTATTTTATTAGAACAATTAAGAACGATTGATAAAAAACGATTAAAAGATAAAATTTGTCATCTTGATGATGAAATAATGAATAAAGTAAATAAAGCGTTGTTTATTAGTTTAGAACTATCTACATAAGAAAAACATGAATGTGATTATAACAATGAACAGATGTGAAATGTTAAGAAATGGAGAATTACATGGAAGAAATAGGTCCGACTATTAGTACAATTATTATTGTACTTTTAGCCATTGATATTGGAATTTACATATTTGAAATCATTATGCGTTATTTAGCAAATAAAAATTTACAAAAGGCAGATGCAGAAGAAGAAATCATTTCTATGGTAAATGAAAGTCATGAACAAGGCTTTATTCAAAAAAGTGAAGTGCAAATGATCACAAATATTTTTGAATTGGGTGAAAAAGATGCACGAGACATTATGACGCATCGAAGTAATATTGTGGCTATTGATTCAAAAAGTACATTAAATGAAGCAGTATCTTTTATATTGAAAGAAGGAAATTCTAGATTTCCAGTTTATGAAGAAAATTTAGATCATATTGTTGGTGTTCTTCATTTAAAAGATGCTTTTCGTATGCAAAGTAATAATGTCTATAATGAAATGGAACTAAGTGAAATACCAAATTTATTAAGAAAAGCAAGTTTTATTCCAGAAACAAGAGGGATTGATGACTTGTTTCGATCTATGCAATCAAGTAAAAATCAGATGGTAATTGTAAAAGATGAATATGGACAAACATCGGGACTTGTTGCGATGGAAGATATATTAGAAGAGATTGTTGGAAATATATTAGATGAATATGATAGTGTTGAAGAGCATATCGAAGAAAAAGGGGAAGATCAATATGTAATTGAAGGAATAACGCCTCTAGAGGAGTTAGAAAACAGATTTGATATATCCTTTGAAGAGGAAGATTTTGAAACGTTAAATGGTTTTTTGATTTCAAAAATGGAAAAGATACCAGAACAAAACGAAGAGTTTGAAATACAAGTAGGTACATATATATTTAAAGTATTAGAAGTAGAAAATAAAATGATTCATTCAGTTTTAGTCACAAAGATTAAAGAGTAAGATATAAATAACAGAAGGGAAGAAAAAAGATGTCAGGACATTCAAAATTTGCAAATATTAAACATAGAAAGGAAAAGAATGATGCAGCAAAAGGCAAAATTTTTACTATTATTGGACGAGAAATTGCTGTTGCTGTAAAAGAAGGTGGACCAGACCCAGCTACGAATAATAAATTGTCGCAAATTATAGCAAAAGCAAAAGCGAATAATATGCCAAATGACACAATTGAGCGTGGAATAAAAAGAGCATCAGGGGAACTTTCGAGTGTGACATATGAATATATTACATATGAAGGTTATGGACCAAACGGGATTGCAATTATTGTGAATACATTAACAGATAATAAAAATAGAACAGCAGGAAATGTTAGAAGTGCTTTTACAAAGGGACAAGGTAGCATTGGAGTTCCAGGGTGTGTATCTTATTTGTTCGATAAAATAGGACAATTTGTTATTGATAAACAAGAATGTTCATTGGAAGCTGATGATTTAATGATGATATCATTAGATGCCGGTGCTGATGATTTTAAAGAAGAAGAGGATAGTTTTTTTGTTATTTCAACTCCAGAAAATTTTGATAAGGTAAAAGTTTGTTTAGAAGAGCAAGGGGTTCCACTTATAAGTGCTGAGGTAACATTAGTACCACAAACGTTTGTAGAGTTAACAGATGAAGTTTCTATAAAAAATTTACGTAAAACATTAGATTTACTTGAAGCAGATGATGATGTTGAAATTGTTTATACTAATTGGGATGAAGTATAATATTTGAAATGAGGAAGAGAAATGACACGAACATCTAAGGAAGAAATGATTGATACAGCAGAAACTGTGTTTATAAAAAATCCATTACCGTTACCAAAGAAACATGAAAAAAAAACAATGGAATATGATTATGTGATTCCGGTAGATAAAATGAAATATGATTATGAAGTATTGCCTAATAAACTATTTTATGATTTATAACTAAGAGAATAAAAATATAAATTAAAGAAATAATAAGAAAGAGTCGTTAGACTCTTTTTTTATTTTATGAAATTTGAAAGGATAGGTAGATATGGCGAAAGAACATGAAAAACATGAAAAGGATGATCTTGATGAAATTAAAGAATATGGACAAGTTTCATTAGATGAAAATAAGGAGCAGCATAAAATTCATTTGGTATCTATTATAGGAGAGGTAGAAGGGCATGATATTCTAGGAAGTAGTACAAAAACAACAAAATATGAACATATTTTGCCTAAGTTGGCATCAATAGAAGATAGTGAAGAAATAGACGGAGTATTAATTATTATAAATACAATGGGAGGAGATGTTGAAGCAGGTCTTGCAATATCAGAAATGATATGTTCTTTGAGTAAACCAACAGTATCGTTAGTATTAGGTGGTAGCCATTCTATTGGAGTTCCAATTGCTGTAAGCAGTAATTATTCTTTTATTGTTCCAACTGGAACTATGGTAATACATCCAGTTAGAATGAATGGTATGGTGATTGGAGCACCACAAACATATGATTATTTCAAGCAAATTCAAGATCGGATTACTGGTTTTATCTGTGATCATTGTGATATTTCTAAAGAAATGATTGAAAAGCTTATGATGGAAACAGGAAAATTATCAAAAGATGTGGGAACAATTTTAGTTGGAGAAGAAGCCGTTCAAAAAAAAATCATTAATGAAGTTGGCGGAATTAAGGATGCAGTAAAAAAATTGCATACATTAATTGATGAAAATAGATAATGAAATTCAGATTGATTTGTGATATACTATTAAAACTAATGTGCTTTAGTAGTGAAAGGAGTATATTCATCATGGCAACAACGAGAAGTTCAGGAACGAGAAAAACTTCGAGTTCGCAAAACAAAAGAAAAACTACAGTAAGAAATAAAAAACGAAAAACAGCAGAACAGGAAAAAATTCATAGTGAAGTAATTCTTATTTTATTATGTGCCATTGCAATTTTAGTATTTTTTTGTAATTTTGGGTTAATAGGTGTTGCAGGAAATTATATAAGTTATTTTATGTTTGGTATTTTAGGGATATTATCATATATTGCTCCTATATTTGCAGTATTGTGTGTTGTATTTTATATGAGTAATATTGGAAATATTGTTGCCAATATTAAATTGATTTCTGCAATATCATTATTTTTTATTATAAGTTCTATATTCCATCTCTTCCAAGGAAATATTGGAGAAATGGATACATATTCTATTTCAGTTTTGTATACCATTTCTGGTGAGGGAAAAATTGGTGGTGGTATTATAGGTGGCAGTATTGCTTATTTCTTATATTCATTGCTTGATTTTTTTGGTGCTAGTTTAGTATTAATTGTTTTAACAATTATTTGTGTTTTGTTTATAACAGAAAAATCTTTATTAAGCGGATTAAAAAAAGGAAGTGCTTATGTATATTCTAATGCAAGAGAAGAAGCAATATTACGTAGAGAACGAGTAAAAACAAGACAAAGCGAACAAGAAAAACAGCGAGAAATAAGAAGGTTAAAAAGAGAAGAAGAACAAGCAAAAATAGATGAACAAAAAATTCTTAGAATGGATAAAAAAGTCGAAGGAGTTATGGTCGACACCTCATTGAAACTTTCAGAAACCATGAAAGAAAATTTAAGAGATGATTTGCATGAAATTGTTTTGAAAGAAGAATACATAAAACCAAAAGAAGAAAAGAAACCATGTATATCTGAACCAAAAAAAGAAATACAAAAAGAAATACAAAATGAGTTGAATGTTGTAGAGCAATCTCTCGCAAACGAAGATGTATTTTTCTATGAACCGCTTGCAAATGAAGAGGTATTTTCGTATGAGCCCGCTATTGAAGAGATAAAACCAACGGAACTTGATAGCGTACCAATTAAAATTCATCAAGAAGAAGTGAAAAAAACAGAGCCAATAGTGCAGCGTCAAAATATTAAAAAAATAGATAAAATAGAAGAAGTAAAAGAAGTAAAAGAAACAGAGAATATAGTACTTGTAAAACATCAAACAAATTCTCAAAAAAATGAATATAGATTTCCGCCACTTTCTTTATTGCATGAAATGAAATCTAATTCTTCTACTGAATCAAACTATGCTTTAAAAGAAACAGCACTTCGACTACAACAAACATTAGCTACTTTTGGTGTAAAGGTTACAATAACAGATATTTCGAAAGGACCATCAGTGACGAGATATGAGATGCAGCCAGAACAGGGTGTAAAGGTAAGTAAAATTGTTGGATTGGCAGATGATATTAAATTAAATCTTGCGGCAACCGATATAAGAATTGAAGCACCAATACCTGGAAAAGCAGCGGTTGGAATTGAAGTTCCAAATAAAGAGAATACGGCTGTTTCCTTAAGAGGATTATTAGAAACAAAAGAATTCAAAGAATATCCATCGAATCTTGCATTTGCAGTTGGTAAAGACATTGCTGGTAAAGTTGTAGTAACAGATATTGCAAAAATGCCACATATGTTAATTGCCGGTTCAACAGGTTCCGGAAAATCAGTTTGTATTAATACTCTAATTATGAGTATTTTATATAAATCACATCCAGATGATGTAAAATTAATTATGATTGATCCTAAAGTGGTTGAACTTAGTGTTTATAATGGAATTCCACATTTATTAATACCAGTGGTGACAGACCCTAAAAAAGCAGCTGGTGCACTTCATTGGGGAGTTGCAGAGATGACAGATCGATACAAAAAGTTTGCCGAATTGGGTGTTCGTGATTTAAAGGGATATAATGCACAAGTTGAAAAAAATAGAATACCTATCAATGGGGAATGCTTAAATAAAATGCCACAAATTGTAATTATTGTCGATGAGTTAGCAGATCTTATGATGGTTGCACCAGGTGAAGTAGAAGAGTCTATTTGTCGTTTGGCTCAATTAGCAAGAGCAGCAGGGATCCATTTGATAATTGCAACACAACGACCTAGTGTTGATGTTATTACAGGTCTTATCAAAGCAAATATGCCAAGTAGAGTTGCTTTTGCTGTGTCAAGTGGAGTTGATTCAAGAACTATTCTTGATATGAATGGAGCTGAAAAGTTATTAGGAAAAGGAGATATGTTATTT
>JBOFWM010000006.1:0-9832 GCA_051653625.1 Lachnospiraceae bacterium | reverse complement strand
ATATGTACGATTCGTTGTATCGGAATTAAAGCCCTTGGACTACTATAGCAAACCAAAGTAGCTTAAAGCGAAATGGAGTAGGTTGAACAGGGAATTAAACATAACTTTACAGAGTTTTATAAGGTTTTGGCAACGGAATGAAAATGCGTTATGATTATTTAATTGTTGGAACTGGACTTTTTGGTGCTATTTTTGCAAATGAAATGAAGAAAAAAGGAAAGACTTGTTTCTTTATTGATAAGAGGGACCATATTGGTGGAAATATTTATACAAAAACAAAGAGAGAGATTCCAGTTCATATGTATGGTGCGCATATTTTTCACACATCGAATAAAGCAGTGTGGGAGTTTGTGAATGAAATCGTAGAATTTAATCATTATAGAAATACACCAGTTGCTATATATAAAGAGGAATTATATAACTTGCCATTCAATATGAATACATTTAGTAAATTATGGAATATCAAAACACCAGAAGAAGCAAAAGCAAAAATCAAAGAACAAATTGAGCATTTAAATATTACAGAACCAAAAAATCTAGAAGAACAAGCATTGTCTTTAGTGGGAACAGATGTATATGAAAAGTTAATAAAAGGGTACACAAAGAAACAATGGGGAAGAGAATGTACAGAACTTCCTGCTTTTATTATCAAACGATTGCCACTTAGATTTACATATGATAACAATTATTTTAATGACCCATACCAAGGAATACCAAAGGGAGGGTATACCGTCTTAATGGAAAAACTCTTAGAAGGATTTGAGATAAAATTAAATACCTCTTTTGAAGAATTTGTTGCAGAAAATGATGCTTCAACAGAGAAGATAGAATATGACAAAATCTTATATACAGGTATGATTGATGAATATTTCAAATATTCTTTAGGAGAGTTAGAATATCGCTCGCTTTCATTTGAACATGAAATATTAGAGGATGTAGAAAATTTTCAAGGTAATGCAGTAGTAAATTATACAGAAGATGAAATTCCATATACACGGATTATTGAGCATAAACACTTTGAATTTGGAACACAAAAAGATACAATCATTACAAAAGAGTATCCAAGAACTTGGAAGGTAGGGGATGAACCATATTATCCTGTAAATAATGAGCGCAATGAAACATTATTTAAAAAATATTTAGAACTTGCTAAAAAAGAAACAAATGTACTATTTGGTGGAAGATTAGGACAATATAAATATTATGATATGGATAAAGTAATTGAAGCGGCATGGGAAATGGCTGCAACGCAATAAAAAAGAAAAAGCATAGCTTTTTCTTTTTTATTGGAAACATCTAGGTATTGTTGTTTTTTTACTTTTATTATATTATAATACATAATAAATTGATTAAATTTTTATTATGATAATATAAAATAAATTATAGATTAATGGGTGGTTATGTGAGAAAAAAAATATTAGATAATAAAGGCGCCTCAATGATTCTTGTGCTTGGACTATTTTTAGTGTTGGCTGGATTAGGAGTCAACTTGCTTAATGCGACACAAGCAAATGTCATGAATCAACGAGACGAATTTGAGAAAGAACAAATTCTTTTATATGTAGCTTCGATATATGACATTGTAAATAGTAGGATTGAAGCAGGTGATTTTTTGATAGCGAATGAGAGTTTCCCGGATGATGTAGTCGATATATCGGGATTTAAAGTGGGAAGTGATACAATTAAAGTACGTGTATTGTTTGATTCAACAAAAACTCCAATTACGTCAGATCTTGAAATAACGTTGGAAGGAAAAACGTACACCATTTCAAGTACTTATATCATTCAAGGAGCGAATGTGGAACGATTGTCTTGTAAGGGGTTAATAGATGGATAAAAGAAAAGAAAAAATAGAGTGGTTGAAAAAAAATCAACAAGGAGAAACCTTATTAGAATTAGTATTCAGTATAGGTCTTTTTGCGATTATTATGCTTATGGTAGCGACGATGTTTGCAACAGCAAATAGAGTTTCCATAAAGAATTATAGTACAGAAACAAAAATAGATGATGCACTTCGTAAAGTGATTAGAGAAGAAGGCATAGAATCGGTATCTGAAAGTACCATTGTATATACTGTTGATGGAGTTTCTAGAAGTGTTCCAATTGAAAAAGTTACGGTTGAGGGATTTGAAAAATATCGATTAAAATAAAGAAAGAGAAAGGAATCGTATGAGATTAAATCTATACAACAAAATAAAAAAAATATATTTTTCTCAAAAAGGATTTACTCTCTTAGAGATGATATTAGCCGTTGCAATTATTAGTATATTTTTTTCCACAGTGGCACTTATCGTTCCGTCATGGTATAAATCGTATGAATCTGCGATTAATATCAATTATGCAAGGCAGATTGCAAATAGTGTAGTAAATATTGTAGAGCAACAACTACTATTTGCAGACGATGTTGAGATTATAGAGCCAAATGCAGCTGATAAAACACAAAGAATAATAGGGAAAAATAAAGCAGGGAAATTCACAATTCCAATAGAAAATACAACCAATAAAATTGATGGTTTGGTTTATGATGATAAGTTTTTCATTCGCAATGATATAGAAGTATCATTTCAAATGGATGAAAATAAAACATATTGTAGTATCACTGTAAAAGTTACAAGAGATACAGAAACAGTTTTAATAAAAGAACGAACGGTCATGTTGGTAGGGAAAAATAATTAGAAAGTTGGAGAAGAATAATGAATCTATATAAATATAAGGCGAAGGATAATAAGGGAACTATAATTAAAGGTACCATTGAAAAAGAAACAGATGCAGAATTTTACCGATATTTAGAAGAACAAAAACTTCATGGCTTTTCTGTAGAAGTGAAAAATTTAGAGGGAAGACAAGAAAAAGAGGAATACTTTAAAATGAGTCTAAAAGATCTTAGTGTCTTTTGTCGTGAATTTGCTGTTTTACTTGCTTCTGGTATGAACTTGATGATGATTCTCCAATTGCTTTATGATCGTGCAGAAAAGAATCGATACAAATCGTGTTATATGCGCATGATTGAAGGGATTGAAAAAGGCGATAGTTTGTATGATTCCATGAAAAAACAAGGAAAAATTTTTCCGCCATTATTAAAGTCCATGATACTTGCAGGTGAGTCAAGTGGAACCATAGATTTAGTAATGGAAAAAATGGCACTTTATTATGAAAAAGAAGCAAATATGAAAGAGAAAGTGCAAAATGCACTGATCTATCCTATCATTTTAATTATCGTTACAGTTGCTGTTGTTCTTGTATTATTTACATTTGTAATGCCACAATTTTTCACCATGTTAGAAGGGCAAGAATTGCCATTAATAACAAAAGTTTTTATGGCAATTAGTAAGGTATTGACGAATTATTGGTACATATTATTGCTTGTACTTTTAGCGATCATCTTTTTTATTAAAATGATTGCAAAAAATGATCGAGTTGCATATGCGCTTGATCGATTTCTTTTGAAAATGCCTGTTATTGGTAAGTTAATGGAAAAAATAATTATGGCGCATTTTGCTAACGCAATGAATATTTTATACGCAAGTGGAATTACCATTATTCGTTCGCTTGAAATCGGCGGTGAAACCATTACGAATATTTATGTTTCACGTAAGTTAGAAGTTGTTCGAGAAACAGTTGAAAAAGGTGTTGATTTATCAGCGGCTATGGAGAGTGAAAAAATATTTGATAAAATGTTTTGGGCAATGGTTCATGTTGGAGAAGAGTCTGGAAATTTAGAAACCATGTTTTTAAAGCTAGCAGAGTATCTTGAAACAGAATCAGAGCATGCCATTCAAAAAATGATGTCAATTATAGAACCTGCGATTTTAATTATCGTTGCTGGAATTGTAGGTGCAGTAGTAGTTAGTGTCTTGTTGCCAATTTATTCAATGTATCAAATGTATTAGGAGAAAAATATGGAATTAATGATCGAATTAACGAACCATAATATTGAAATTATGGAGTATAAGTTGAAAAAAGGAAAAATGATTATAAATAAAAAAGTGAGTGCGAATATGCCACAAGGAGTACTAGAAAAGGGTATTATCGTCAATATGAGTGCAGTTGTACAACAAATCAAACAACTATTGAAAGAACATCAGATTAGAACAAAGATTGCTACGTTGTGTGTAAATGAAATGGACATTATAAAAAATGAAATTACAGTGCCTAAGGGAAATCACAAACAAACAAGAGGATTAATTGAAATGGAATTAAAACGTTCCGATAATTTCGAAAAAGGGTTTGTTTTTGATTTTGTATTATCACGTTATCAAGAAGATATAGAAAATATGTTGACGTATACCGTATATCTTTTACATGAAGACTTAATCAAAATTTATGAGACAACATTAGCTCGTGCAGGTCTTATATTAGAAGCCATTGTTCCAGTTAGTCATAGTATGGAACGAATGTCTGAACTGTTGAAGTTGAAAAAGAAGTCAGGACTTACTATTTTAATTAGTGCAGAAGAAGATGGGATAAATCTATTATTAGTAGGAGAAGGCATCAAAGAAATACATAGAAGTCTTGATATGAATGAATCAAATATTGCGACAGAAAATATTTTTATTTTATCAAGTATACCAGCGATTCAAACTTCGAAAGATGGAATAGGACGTGTTGTAGATGGAATAGGAGAAAGTGTATCAAAATTAGTACAGTTTCGTTCACAAACAAGCGTGGATAGCGAAGTAGAACGTATTTTAATATATGGACCTCTTGCAAAAGAAGAAGGATTTATTGAACGTGTTGAAGAACGATGTGGAATACCATCTTTTCTATGTGAATTACCAAAAGAGAAAGTAAAACTGTCAAGTGGCATAAAAAATGATAGTTTAAGATATAATGGAATTGGAGCAAAGTGTGGCATAATGGAGGGGATAAAAAGAGAAGTCTCTTTCTTCTATTTGTCAGGTTCTAAACTTGAATCAACAATAAAAGAATATGCCATCTTATTAACGGGTGTAGCAGCTATTTTGATTTTAACAATTTCCTATGCTTTTATTGGTGTAGCAAATAATAACATTGAAAGGGAAAACAAGGCATTAGAAAAAGAAATTGCTGCAATAGAAATTGAAGAAGAGTATCAAAGAAAAAAAGCATTACAAGAAGAAATAAATACATTAATTGAGTACAATAATAATAGTAGGATGTGTATCGAAATCATGCAACAAAATGTAAGATTTGAGGCATCGGAATTTTCAAAGATCGATAGGTTACTTCCAAGTACAATGTCCATAAGTTCTTATACCTTTAATGGAAATATTGTTTTACAATGTTTAGCAGATGATCAAGATGGACCAGCTGATTTGGCAAGAATATTAACAAATGCAGGGATATTTGAAGAGGTAAAATATACAGGATTTACTACAACACAAGAAATAGATGGAGTTACGCGTTATTCATTTCAATTAGAATGTAAGAGATAAGTTGCGTATTACAATGTGAAAATATAAGGAAAGATTGATTTAGAAGCGTGACTTACACGCAGATGGGGATGAAGATGACAATTACAAAAAATGAAAAAAGAATACTTCAAGTAGTTGGAAGCATTGCGCTTTTTGTTCTAATATTTGTAGGGATAGTATTACCAGAAATGCAGACAAGGGAAACACTGAAAGTGCGAAATGAGGAACTTGTTCTAGAGCACAAACAAAAAGCCTTATTATTGAAAGATGTTAGCGTAGATCAACAATATGCAGAAGAAGTAGAAGAAGCAAAGAAAAATTATAATTTCTTTTATAGCGCATTAAATAGCTATACAATTGATAAAATTATCAATGATTTATTAAAAAAATATGAGTTAAATGTAAGTATGTTAAACATTACAGAATACCAAGATGCAACATATGATTTTGAACGTTTAGAAGAACAAGAATTAAAGGTATTAGTAAGAAGTACTGTGAACATCAATGTATCAGGTCAATATCAAAAGATATTATCCTTTATAGAGGAATTGAATAATACAAGTCCATGCCTTTTAGTTGAAATGATTTCTATTACGAATAATAGATCCGATGCAACAGGGAGATATGAAAAAGATGCCATTTTAAGTATTTACATTTATGGAATTGATGTAGTGATAGAAAATTTAGAAGCAATATTACAATAGAAAGACGAAAGGAGGAAAAATATCTTGCAAAAAAATCTGAAATTAGGAGAGGTTCTAATTGAAACTGGATATATTACGGAAGAACAATTGAATCAAGCATTAGAGTATCAAAGAAATAGTTTAGAGAAAAAAATGATTGGAGATGCCTTAATAGAATTAGGATTTCTAACAGAAAAAAATAAAATTAATGCGTTGTCAAAACGTTTAAATGTACAAATCATACCACCAGAACAATTGAAATCTAGAATAGAAGCAATTGCAATTGTTCCGCGTGAGATAGCAGAACGATTGAATATTGTACCTTTAGCAGTAGAAAAAGATTCCATTATTGTAGCGACAGATAATCCACTTAATTATTATGGATTTGGAGAATTAGAAGCATCAACTGGTAAAAAAGTAATATCTGTTCTTTCTGAAAAACAATACATTGAAGAAGCAATCGGTCGAAATTATGCAAATCAAAATGTTTTTTCTACAATTCATGATGCACAAAAAGAATACAGTACATTAAATGTAGAGGAAGAAGAAACATCGGAATCATTCCAACAAATGATGGATCGTGTAGATAGTTCGCCAGTAGTGAAGCTGGTAAATACCATTGTAAATCAGGCAGTAAGTATGAGAGCATCTGATATTCATATTGAACCAAGAAAAGAAAATGTAAACATTCGATACAGAATAGATAGTGATTTAGTGGAAGTTATGATTTTAAATAATAATGTATTAATTCCTCTGATTACAAGATTAAAAATCATGAGTGAATTAGACATTGCTGAAAAACGTGTTCCGCAAGATGGGCGTTTTAGTTTGACTATTGGAAACAAGATTATGAACTTTCGTATTTCTACCTTACCGTCTGCATTTGGAGAAAAGGTAGTAATTCGTGTGTTAGGTGACAATACAATTAATATTGTAAAAATAAGTGAATTAGGAATGAATCCTGAAAACTGTAAATTATTTGAAAAATTAATTACACATTCAAATGGAATTATTCTAGTAACTGGGCCTACAGGAAGCGGAAAAACAACGACTCTCTATTCCGCACTTCATGAAGTGGCAAAACCTGAAGTGAATGTGGTAACGGTAGAAGATCCAGTAGAAAAATATTTAGGGAATGTAACGCAAGTTCCTGTAAATCCAAAAGCAGGCTTAACATTTGCAGCAGGACTTCGTTCTATTATGCGTCAAGATCCAGATATAATCATGGTTGGAGAGGTTAGAGATCAAGAAACAGCTTCAATTGCCACTCGTGCAGCGATTACAGGTCACCTTGTTTTAACAAGTGTTCATACGAATGATGCAGCATCTGCATTTATGAGAATGGTAGATATGGGTGTAGAACCATACATGGTTGCGTCTGCAGTAATTGGAGTCGTATCACAACGTCTGATAAAAGTGATTTGTAAACATTGTAAGGAAGAATATACTCCAACGAAAGAAGAATTACTGTATTGGGAGGCTGGGTGTAGTGAACCAGGGCCAAATACATTTTATCATGGAAAAGGATGTAAACATTGTAATCATACTGGCTACAAAGGCAGAACAGCGATTCATGAAATAATTGTAATCAATGAAGAAATAAGACATTTGATTATGGAGAAAGCTTCTGCACAAAGAATAAAAGAAGTTGCAGTGAAAAATGGATTAGTTGATATGAAAGAAAATATTATGAATTTAGTAAGAGAAGGAAAAACAACAATTAATCAAATGGTAAAAGCAACGAATTTTGCAGACTAGTAAAGTAGGAAGCATAGATGAGAAAGGGGCTAGTATGAGTATAATAGATAGTATTATCCAAATAGGAAGAGAACAAGGTTGTTCCGATCTTCATTTTACTTATGGAATGCCACCAATGGTTCGTAACAGAGGGAAATTAATTGCATTAGAGAATATGGAAGTATTAACGGATAACATGCTAAACGAGTTAGCAGAAGAAATCGTAGAAAAAAGCGATGTTAAGGAAGAAGAGAAAAAGAATCCGTTAATAGATCTAGACCTTTGTTTTGTGGCAATGGATGGTTCTAGAAACAGGGTGAATATTTACCACCAACAAAAACACATAGCAATTGCAATTCGTTTACTAAATGATCACATTCCAACATTAGATGAATTAGGTCATCCAAAAATCTTTCAAGATTTAGCAATGTTAAAAAGAGGGCTTGTATTAGTAACAGGGCCTACGGGAAGTGGTAAGTCAACAACGTTAGCAGCATGTATTGATCATATCAATAGAAATCGCCAAGAACATATTATAACGGTAGAAGATCCAGTTGAGTATTTACATGAAAATAAAAATTGTATGGTAAATCAAAGAGAAGTTGGTATTGATACCCTTGATTTTGCAGATTCTTTAAGAAGTGCACTTCGAGAAGATCCCGATATTATTTTAGTGGGAGAGATGCGTGATTTAGAAACTATTTCAGCAGCTGTTACGGCAGCAGAAACGGGGCATCTTGTATTTTCAACATTGCATACAACAGGTGCAGCAGCTACCATTGATCGTATCATTGATGTTTTTCCACCACATCAACAACAACAAATTAGAGTACAATTGGCATCTGTATTAAAAGGTGTTATATCACAACAATTAGTTCCAACTGCAAATGGTGTAGGACGTGTGGCAGCTCTTGAGGTATTGCTTGTTACAGATGCTGTAGCAAATATGATAAGAGAAAATAAATGTCATCAGATTGCATCGGTTCTTCAAACAAGTGGAAAATTAGGAATGCAATCAATGGATAGCCATTTGCTGGATTTAGTGCAAAGAAAAGTGATTTCACCAAATACAGCAATTGACTATGGTGTGGATAAAGGGATGCTGATGCAACGATTGTATTAATTATTTGTCTAGAGAGAAAATAAGTTAAGATACCATGTTAACATGGAGGTTCCAAAGAATGCGGAGCTCAAAAAACCAGCAGATAAAAATGGACCAAAGCAGATACTAGATTTTCCAGTTGCTTTTTTCTTAGCCAAAAGATAGACACTATAAATTGCAGCAAGTATGCAAGCAATAAAAAATCCAATAAGTATAGATTGCCAGCCAAGGAAGAATCCACATGCGGCACAAAGTTTGATATCACCACCACCAAAACCTCCAAGTAAGAGTGCAATTAAAAACATTGGGACGCTAATTAGAAAAAATCCGATTAGACCACTTATAAAGTGTGAAGGGTCAAGTAGTATAGTTACAACTCCCAATAGGAAAATGACAAAGCATAATGGATTAGGTATGGTTAAAGTGAGAATATCAATACCAGATAGAACAATTAAAACACTGATAAAGATACACATTAAAATGCAATATGGTGTAAAGCCAAATCGGACAGATGCACCTAAAAAAAGAAAACCAGTTAATGCTTCCACAAAAGGATATTGCCAAGAAATTTTTTCTTTGCAAAAAGCACATTGGCCACGTTGAGCGAAAAAGCTGAAAATGGGAATTAGATGGTACCATTTGAGTGTGTTATTGCAGCTAGGACAAATAGAACGTCCTGTAACAAAGGATTCCTTTTTGGGAGTTCGTAAGATGCAGACATTTAAAAAACTTCCAATAACACTGCCTAGAATAAAAAGATAAGAGTAATAAAAATAATCCATAATATGATACCTCGTTTTTTTCTAAATCATATCATATGGAACCCAAAAGAGAAATATAGAAATTACAAAAAAGTGTAATTTTTATATGGTTATTTATCAAATAATCAGAATAAAGAAATAAATAAAATAGGAAAA
>JBOFWM010000005.1:0-9762 GCA_051653625.1 Lachnospiraceae bacterium | reverse complement strand
TTAACTATTGGAGAATATAAAGGTATTGAAATAGATATAGAAGAGCCAACAGTAACAGAAGAAGAAATAGAAAATTATATTAACTATATTCTTACAAATAGTGCAACAACAGAGGAAATAACAGACAGAACAGTGGTAGCGGAAGGTGATATTGCAAACATTGATTTTGAAGGAAAAAAAGATGGTGTCGCATTTGATGGTGGAACATCACAAGGATATGATTTAACAATCGGTTCAGGATCTTTTATAGAAGGATTTGAAGCAGGCCTTATCGGAGCAAACGTTGGAGATACACTTGATTTAGCTTTAACATTTCCAGAAACATATTCTTCAGAAGAGTTAGCGGGTGCAGATGTAGTATTTACAGTTAAAGTAAATAGTATTTCTAAGAAGGTAGATGCAGAACTTAATGATGAATTTGTTGTAGGATTAGCAATTGAAGGTACACAAACAGTAGACGAATTTAAAGAATACATTTATAATATCTTATATGAAGAAGCATATTCAAGTTATACGACAAGTGTTGAAGACGCAGTTATTGCAAAAATTTTAGAAAATTCTAAATTTAGCGATGTACCAGAAGAATTAATCACATATTATGCGAATATCATTCAGGCAAACATTGAGTCACAAGCAACTTATTATGGTATGGAATTAGAAGCTTTTGTAAAGGCGTACTTTGGTATGGAAATGGATGAATTTGAAGAACGTAAAAAAGAAGGCGGAAAAGAATCTGCAATGCAAGCTATGATTTTCAAAAAAATAGCAGAGTTAGAAAGCATTGAAGTTACAGATGAGATAATAGATGAAGATATTAAAGCATCATATGCAGCATTAGGATATGAAACTGCAGAAGCTTACAAGGAAACTGTAGATACAGAAGCGTACAGAGATTATTTAGTATCGCAAAAAGTATTATCTTATCTTGTTGAAAATGTAACATTTGTACAAAGTGAAGCAGTACAAGAAACAGTGGATGGAACAAACACAGAAGAATAAGAAATGAAAGAAAATGGGAGGTACCAATGGGAAAAAAATGGACAAGAGGAATACTTATAGCATGTATTATGTGCTTATCTTTGGTACAGCCCAATTTATCTGTATTTGCTACTACATCATCAGAACTTAGACAACAACAACAGTCTCTTTTACAGCAACAGCAAAATGAACAGAAAAATTTAGATAATGTAAATCAAAATATAAATGGTTTACAATCAGGATATACAGAAATTCAAAGCGAGATTGATGAAGTAGATTCTATATTAGTAGAAGTACTTGCAAGTATCAGCATGCTTGAAGATGATATCAAACAAAAACAAGAAGATATTGTAGTTGCTACAGCTGATTTGGATGAGGCAATTGAAAAAGAGAATATTCAATATGAAGCAATGAAAACAAGAATTCGATTTATGTATGAACAAGGAAATACTACTTATTTTCAATTATTATCGGAAGCAAAAAGTTTAGGAGATCTTGTAAACAAAGCAGAATATATTGAAAAATTATATGAATATGATCGAAATATGTTAGAAGAATTTCAGAAGATAAAAGAAGAAGTTGCTCTTTATAAAGAAAAGTTAGAGAGTGAAGAAGATGAATTGAAAACGAATCAATATCAACTTAAAGAAGAGCAAAGCGCTTTAGATGAGATTTTAGAAGAAAAAAAAGCAGAAGCAAAAGATTATGAAACACAGATTGCAAAAGCAAGACAAGATGCTGCTGTTTATAAAGCAAAAATCAAAGAACAAAATGCTCAAATAAGAGTGCTTGAGGAAAATGCTAAGAAGCTTGAGGAAGAAGAGGCTAAGAAATTAGAAGAAGCTACTAAGAATGAAAATAGCACTGACAGTAATTCTAATTCTAGTTCGAATGGATCTACAACAACAGATACTACAAATGGATCTACAACAACAGGATCTACAACAACAGATAGTCAAAATACAACGGTAAGTTCAATTGGAAAGAAAGTTGCAGAATATGCTTGTCAATTTGTTGGAAATCCTTATGTTGCAGGTGGAACTAGTTTAACAAATGGAGCAGATTGTTCAGGATTTACAATGTCTGTTTATAAAAATTTTGGAATTAGTCTTCCAAGAACCTCTACAGCTCAGAGAAGTTCTGGAAAAAGTGTAAGTTATCAAAATGCACAACCTGGAGATTTAATATGTTATGCAGGTCATGTTGGCATTTATATTGGCAATGGAAACATTGTACATGCAAGTACAGAAAAAACAGGAATTAAAATTACACATGCTACATATCGTGAAATTTTATCTGTAAGAAGAATTGTTGAATAATAGAATAAAAGTCATAACCCCTTAAATACTTTCATAGAATGTAAAAAAGTGTTCTGAGGGGTTTTATTTGAAGGATTATATTGAAGAAAGAGCCGTGGAAATTGCAAGGTTTATTATTGATAATAATGCAACTGTAAGGCAGACCGCAAAAATGTTTGGTATTTCAAAAAGTACAGTACATAAGGATGTAACGGAAAGATTGGGACAGATTAATCCTAGTCTTGCAAAAGATACAAGAATTATATTAGATATTAATAAATCAGAGCGTCATATACGTGGTGGTTTAGCAACAAAAGAAAAATATTCAAGTTCATAAGTTACTAATAAGGATGGAAAAAACGATGTTTTATACCAACAAAGATTTAAGAAAATTAGTCATACCACTAGTCATTGAACAAATTTTAGTATTAGCAGTAGGCATGGCGGACACAATTATGATTTCAAGTGTAGGGGAGGCCGCAGTATCTGGGGTCTCCCTTGTTGATACTGTGAATATTTTATTTGTAAATATTTACAGTGCACTTGCTACAGGTGGTGCTGTTGTAGCGGGGCATTTTCTCGGACAAGAAAAAAAAGATGATGCATCTAAGTCCGGTTGGCAACTTGTTTATTTTTCTATTCTTTTTTCAATTGTGCTGACCAGTATTTATATAGGAATTCATCCGTTTATTTTAGAAACTGTATTTGGAAATATTGAAATTAATGTGATGGAATATGCAAAAACATATTTGATGATTACTGCTGTTTCAATGGTTCCAATGGCAATTTATAGTAGTGGAGCAGCATTATTTCGAGCAATGGGGAATTCGAAAATTACAATGTGGATTTCACTTGCAATGAATTGTATTAATATTTGTGGCAATGCTATTTTGATATTTGGATTTAAAATGGGGGTGAAGGGCGCTGCGATTTCAACATTAACATCGCGTATATTTGCAGCTGCAGTTATCACATTTTTATTGTATCAAGCAAAAAATAAAATTTCTTTTAAAGGAATTATTACATATAAAATGGATTTTTTCTTAATTAAAAAGATTTTATATATTGGAATACCAAATGGACTTGAAAATAGTATGTTTCAATTGGGGAAAATTTTACTTCTTAGTTTAGTTTCTACCTTTGGAACTTTTGCAATTGCCGCAAATGCAGTATGTAATACTATTGCAATGTTTAATGTTTTACCAGGCATTTCTATTGGTATGGCTCAACTGTCTGTAGTATCATTTTGCACAGGAGCAAAAGATATTGAGCAAGTAAAATATTATTCAAAAAAACTGATGTGTGTTACATATCTTAGTATTACTGCGCTGTCTGTTATTGTATTAGTATTTGTAGAATATGCTTTGAAATTATACAATTTATCACCAGAAACATTGGAATTAGCTGCATGGATCTTACGATATCATGGATTTATGGCAATATTTTTCTGGGTACCTTCATTTTGTTTTAATCAAACGTTTCGTGGTGCAGGAGATGTTATTTACCCTGTTATAATTGCAATTGTTTCGATGTGGGCTTTTCGTATAGTTGCTGCATATCTATTAAATTATTTCTGGAATATGGGATTAGTGGGTGTTTGGGTTGCAATGACAGTAGATTGGATCTTTAGAACAACTTGTTATACAGTCCACTATATACGAGGAAAATGGATAAAAAAAGAAATTTTTGACAAGCAACAAGTGAAAACAGTATAATGGATAAATGAATCAAGGACTTAGGAAAAGAAATGGAGAAATGATAACATGAAAAAAGAACTAATTATTGTATTAGATTTTGGCGGACAATATAATCAGTTGATTGCAAGAAGAGTAAGAGAATGCAATGTATATTGTGAAGTGCATCCTTATAATTTGAGCATAGAACAGATAAAAGAATTAAATCCAAAAGGGATTATTTTTACAGGTGGACCAAATAGTGTATATGGTGAAGATTCGCCAGTTTGTGAACAGGAATTATTTGAACTAGGAATTCCTGTTCTTGGGATTTGTTATGGTTCACAACTTATGGCACATTTATTAGGTGGAAAAGTTGCAACAGCACCTGTAAGTGAATATGGAAAAACAGAAGTTTGTGTAAAAACAGAAAGTCCTTTATTTAAAGGGGTTTCAGAAAAAACAATTTGTTGGATGAGTCATACAGATTATATAGAAAGTGCTCCAAATCATTTTACAGTAATTGGAAATACACCAGTTTGTCCAGTTGCAGCGATGGAAGATCAAGAGAAAAACCTTTATGCAGTTCAATTTCACCCAGAAGTTATGCATACACAAGAAGGAACAACAATGCTTGAAAATTTTGTAAAGGGAATTTGCGCATGTAGTGGAGATTGGAGAATGGATTCTTTTGTAGAAAATAGCATTCGAGAAATCAAGGAAAAAGTTGGGAATGGAAAAGTTCTTTGCGCATTATCTGGTGGTGTAGATTCTTCTGTAGCAGCAGTTATGTTATCAAAAGCAATTGGGGAACAATTAACTTGTGTATTTGTAGATCACGGTCTTCTTCGTAAAAATGAAGGAGATGAAGTAGAAGCTGTATTTGGACCAAGTGGTTCTTATAAATTAAATTTCATTCGTGTAAATGCGCAAAAACGTTTTTATGATAAATTAAAAGGAGTTGAAGAGCCTGAGCAAAAAAGAAAAATTATCGGTGAAGAATTTATTCGTGTTTTTGAAGAAGAGGCGCAAAAGATTGGTGCTGTAGATTTTCTTGTTCAAGGAACAATTTATCCAGACGTTATTGAAAGTGGTTTAGGGAAGTCGGCAGTTATTAAATCGCATCATAACGTGGGTGGTTTACCAGATTGTGTTGATTTTAAAGAAATTATTGAGCCACTTCGTCTTTTATTTAAAGATGAGGTTCGTAAAGCAGGATTAGAATTAGAAATACCAGAGTATTTGGTGTTCCGTCAACCATTCCCAGGACCAGGCCTTGGAATTCGTATCATTGGTGAAGTTACAGAAGAAAAAGTTAAGATTGTACAAGAAGCAGATGCTATTTATCGTGAAGAAATTGCAAAAGCTGGATGGGATAGAAAAATTGGGCAATATTTTGCAGGATTAACAAATATGCGTTCGGTAGGAGTTATGGGTGATGAAAGAACTTATGACTATGCAGTTGCGCTTCGTGCAGTTACTACAAGTGACTTCATGACAGCAGAATCAGCAGAGCTTCCATGGGATCTTATTGGAACAGTAACAACTAGAATTGTAAATGAAGTAAAAGGGGTAAACCGTGTTATGTATGATTGTACGGGAAAACCACCAGCGACAATTGAGTTTGAGTAATTTCATAAAAGCCTATACCCTAGGAAATACAAGGGTTGTAGGCTTTTATTTTTTGGGTTGATATTAGATTGATATTAAAAAATTTATAAATCCCATAACGAAATAAAATCTTTTATTTTGTTATAAATAGGATTTTTTAGGTCAGGATATTGTTCTAGAACTTTATTTACCCATTCGGGTCCGTGACCGCCGACTTCTTTAATAAAGCATTCAAGTTCTCCAACTGGTACTATAAATATCTTTAGCTTTTTTGCATTAGTATCAATCGATTGAAATGATTTACAACCATCTCCGGCAGGGAGACTGTTTATACCACCTTCTTTTAATTGAGACCACTTGGTTTCGGTTTTCAGTAACTCTTTTATATCCTTTATTTCAGTATTTGCAAGGTTTATGTTTTCACTGGAATCAATAATATCTAATAGCTGTTGTTTAAATGATGTACGCTTTATAAAACTTCTATTTGTCGTGAGGTTTGCAGATAATATACTTAGATCAGAAGAAAAGTCATTCCAATTTCCATCAGCACATTCTATTAAATTTTTAAATATTGACGAGTTGTTAAGAACATCAATATCTGGAATTATCCAGACAGGTATATTTAAGGATTTTAAAGCAGTAACAATTTTTCCCATTCGTTGCTTTCCGCCACAGTGAACAAATAGAGTTTCAGAATAAGATTCTTCTTCCTCTTTTAAAAATGAATGAATAATTGAGTATAATCTACAGTCCGAATCACTTTCGCATAAAACTACATTTTTGTGGAATATGCTAGTCATTATTTCTGAATGTCGGAGTAAAGGGTCTTTCCATAATACATTAAATTCATCATTATTTAATATTGAAAAATGATTTGAATTATCGTCTCGGGTTATTCGTACAATTTTTATTCTTTCTGGACAAACCTCCAATAGACCCATAAGAATTTCAGGGCTATGTGTGGAAATAAAAGCTTGTTGCTTATTGGATAATAGTTCGCCGAGTGTGTGCCCCATAATTCTTGCTTGAGGAGGGTGCAAAAAAGATTCGGGTTCATCAATTAGAAATGTACGATAGTATTCAATAATTAAATTTAGTAATATGCCTGTAAAACTCTTTATTCCATCACCTTGGTTTTGTATTTGCGGGTATTTTTCAAGTGATTCACTGTATGCTTCTAGACGAAGTTGCTCATCTTCAAAATCATTGTTTGGAAATTTTATAGGTACACCAATGCATAATGGAAGCTGAGAACCAAATTGAGTATTAGGTATTAAGTCTTTTCCAAATGCTTTTTTGAAATATTTACTAATCTTTTGACGATATAATGTATTATAGGCAACATAATGAATAGGGTGTTCTTTGGGTTGGTTTTTATTAATAATTTGGGGAGGATAACAAATAGATAATCTGCTTTCTGTATTTAAATATGAAACAAACAAATTACGTAAATCACCATGATAGGGCGTCTGTGAATATTGTGCAATATTATAAGAATTGCAATTATAGTTGAAGCCTTGATAGGTTTTATGATCACCATTATTATGAATATAAGAAATATTATCCAGAAGAGCATCTATGGGTGAAAGAGTTTTTGTGATTATTAAATCTGATATTACTATAGGTGAAATTTTTTTATTGCATAACTCATTAATATCTCTCAGTGCTTGACTTTTTCCAGCATTATTTGGTCCGACAAAAACAACAATATCGTTGCATGAGATATTAAGAACAGTATTGTCATTGAAAATTAGCTTAGAAACATGTCCGCCAAATAAAGTTTTTTCGTCTATACTCATATATGTGCCTCCTGCAAATAATCCCACTGTAATTTCCACTCTACATACTCTTCGTAACTAATCTCACTTCTATAATAAGCATCTTTCTTGATTTTCCAAGCATTCATAAGATGTCGATACTCTGGTAATGCAAACATTACACTAATAGGAGATTCAATTATTTTATTATCATCTGAGTTACGTGGAATTGTTAATGATGGTTCTTCGCCATCAGGTACTGCTTTAAATTCAAATAATGCTATTTCCATAGGATGAGCAATTTCGAACCAAAAAAATGATTCCATTACATCAATTGGATCATCAAAGTCATAAGGCTTTAAAGCATTATAATTCACATTAAGAATCTGTGCCATTTCTCTGAGCATAGGTTCTTTTATTGTTTTTCTGTTATCTGATTCATATTGTGAGATACGAATATCAGCACTACCGGGATCGAATCCTAATTTTTCTCCAAGTTCTTTTTGTGTCATACCTCTAAAAGTACGAATAAAACGAAGTCTTTTACCAATAGTCATTGTAAACCTCCTTAGCAATTGATGTTTTAAGTATAACATTCTGATTTTTAAAACTCAACATAAACTTAATAAAATAATGTTAATAAATAAAAAAACATAAAGTTAATAAAAAAGTATTGACTAATGAAAAAACATTAAGTATAATAACGGCAAGACATAGACTTAACGAAAAAATATTAAGTGAAAAAGAATTTAGAATATTTGTTACTAGGAAGAGTAACTGAAATAAATAAAATAATAACGAAAGGGGGACGGTGGATGGCAGAAAGTGTTTATGTAACAGTGAAAGAAGTCTCGGAATTACTAGGAGTAGCGGAATCAACAGCCTATAAGATAATGAGACAATTAAACCATGAGCTTGAATCTAACAACTATATCACGATTGCAGGAAGAGTTAGTAGAAAATATCTTATGGAAAGAGTATACGGAATGAAAATAGCTAACTAGGAGGGAAAGGATGTCAGCTTATAAAGATGATAAAACCGGAAAATGGTTTGTGTTCTTTTACTACCGAGATTGGCAAGGAAAGAATAAAGGAAAAACAAAAAGGGGCTTCGTGACAAAACGCGAGGCTCTGGAATGGGAAAGAAATTTTCTGTTTAAACAAAATGCTAATTTAGAAATGGCATTTGGAGAATTTGTAAAATTGTATACGGAGGATATGAAGCCAAAATTAAAATTAAATACGTGGTTATCAAAAGAGCATGTTATTAATTCAAAATTATTACCATACTTCGGTGATAGAAAGATTAATGATATTAAGGCTGCAGATATTTTGAAATGGCAAAATGTGATGATTGAGTATAAAAAGCCTAATGGGAAACCTTATTCAAAAGTTTATTTGAAAACAATTCATGATGAACTAGCTTGTATATTTAATCACGCAGTACGTTATTACAATTTAAGTGATAATCCTGCGCGTAAGGCTGGAAATATGGGTAAGGACAGAGGAGCTGAAATGCTCTTCTGGACAAATGAAGAATATTCTAAGTTTGCAGATGTTGTCAAGGATAAACCTAGATCATATTATGCATTTGAAATATTATATTGGTGTGGTATCAGAGAAGGAGAATTATTAGCATTAACTATGAGTGATTTTGATTTAACGGCACAGACATTAAGAATTAGTAAATCATATCAAAGATTACAAGGTAAAGATGTAATAACAGATCCTAAAACAGCAAAGAGTAATAGAACGATTGCATTACCTGATTTTCTATGTGATGAAATTAGGGATTATTTTAATATGTTATATAAGTTAGAACCGAGTGATAGAATATTTGATTTTTCAAAAAGCTTCTTGCATCACGAAATGGATAGAGGTTCAAAGATTGCAGGGGTGAAGAGAATAAGAATTCATGATCTTAGGCACTCGAATATAAGTTTATTAATTAATATGGGATTTACAGCAGTAGATATTGCTAATCGTGTTGGACATGAGAGCATTCGAATCACTTACAGGTACGGTCATATGTTCCCAAATAAGCAGAGGGAAATGGCAGATAAATTAAATATGAAGAAATTTGAAAGCGAGGTAAATGCCAATGAGTGAAAAGATAATGGATGCTAAAAATCGTTGGAGAAGTAAGCAAGTTGGTTTTAGAATGTCACCAGAGGAAGCAATCGAATTAGATAATAGAGTTAAGCTAAGTGGAATGCAGAAACAAGATTATTTGATACAAAGCGTATTATATCAGGAGATTACAGTTCGAGGTCATAGAGCTATGTATGACGAGTTTAGAAAGCATTTGTTGTCTATAGAAATAGAACTAAAAAGATTAAATGATGTAACGGATATGGATGATGAATTACTAACTCCATTAAAAACTATATTAGAGATAATGCAGGAAGTAAATAAATTGTAAATTTGAATGGTATGAAAAAGTAA
>JBOFWM010000004.1:0-6028 GCA_051653625.1 Lachnospiraceae bacterium | reverse complement strand
TTCCATACAATTTTCATAACTTCAAATTCTGCTTCCGAAATTTGTGGTAAATTCTTCATGTAAATCACTCCTTAAATCTTACGCCTGTAATAAAAATAGTATATTCTGTATTTGTTGAAATGTCAATTTTGGAAAAATAGTTGACTGTAAATCTTACTTATGTAATAATTGAACTATTACATAAGTAAGATTTGAGGAGGTGGAAAGTTATGGGGAAAATGTTGCTGTTGTCATTTGAAAATAGTGAAGATGATGTTATTAGCGAGATATTAAGCATATTAGAAAATAAGCAAATGAAAATATGTGAAAATAAGAACATAAAAAAATGCTTAGAATTTCAGGGATTAACAATAAATGCTGAAAGACGGTTGGCGGTAAAAGGAAACAAAGAAATAGAATTTACTTTTACGGAATTTGAAATTCTTTTACTGTTAGCGCAAAATGCTGGAATGGTATTTAGCAAGGAGAAAATATATAATATTGTTTGGAAAGAGCCATATTTTGGTGATTATAATATTGTCATGAGCCATATCCGCAACCTGCGTGGAAAAATAGAAGATAATCCAAGTAAACCGATTTACATACAGACTGTATGGGGAGTAGGGTATCGCTTCAATAAAAATTTAAGCAGTGGTCTGTAAGTTATAGTCCAGATCACTGCTTATTTTTCTTTTTTAACACCCAAGAGATATTCACAAGATACATGAAAAAATTCTGCCAGAGCCACTACTTCATAATCCGGTACAAAGCGTGTCCCTTGTTCAATGCGTAATACAGTCAAATCACTAAATTCATATCCGGCAAGCTGGAGTTGTTCAGCTAATGCTTTTTGTGATATGTGCTTTTCGGTTCGTAATTCTTTTACACGTTGTCCAATAAGGTTTTTGGAATTTTTTTCTTTATTCCAGTAAATCTTCATTCAAATACCAACTTTCTAAAGATGAAGTGCTACATGATTGATTTTACGGAATAATGTTGATAATATACTTCTAAAGATGAAGTATAAGAAAATAAATTTATTTGATGTAATCTTGGGATTGATAATACTGACTGCAAAATGCAATACTTATATGGAAAGGTGGATACAAAATGAACGAAGTATTTGAAACAGTAGCAGAGGTATTGGAGGAACTTAGAAGCGAAGCAGAAGAACGAGAGTATTCTGTTCACACAAACGAATCGGAAAATGCAGATAAAGCATTGAAAAAGGCGAATCGGGAATATGAAACGGTGTTGGCTGAGCTTTCTGCAGAGCACAGAGAATTTTTCGAAAATTATATGGATATAGTGGATCACGCTCATTTTCAAGAAGAACAAAGAGCCTACTATCAGGGGATGGTAGATGTAATGCAGATATTTGACGGACTGGGGATTTTAAAGGAAAGAAACAAAGTGAAAGAAGTGCTTATGCATATCAAAGAATAGTTCAAACAGGGTGGATGGCTTACCGGGAAGCTGATCACCCTGTTTTTCTTCAGAATAATTCAGAAATAATCCAGAAAAAATCGAAATCTTTCTGCTATTCTGTCTCATGGGTTTTATATGTACGAAGATAGGCTTCCACAAGTGCAAGAATAGTGGTGATCTGATCGTCCGTACATTCTGAAAGATAAACCAGTAGCCTTTGGTAATCCAGATTATCGGTTGGAGCTGCCGGATAAAAAAACGGATCAGCAGAGATATGTAAAGCACGAATGAGTTGTCCGAGTTTTTCAAGACTTGGAACATTGCCATGATTTTCAATCTCTTTGATATATCTTGATGAGACACCGGATTTTTCGGATAACTCATCATAAGTCAGCTTTTGGTCTAATCTGGCTTTCTTCAGGCGAAAACTCATGTCTTTATCAATTTTCTTAGATTTAGCCATATCATGCACCTCCGTATATAGTGTATAGTTCACGATTTGAAAAAGAAATGAACTAATAAGGCACTAAAACAGAGGGATATAGTACACTTTAATGAAATAAGAAACTTTGGATATTGCATATAAAAAAACGCAATGTTCAAAGGTTTTTTCACATGCTTTTTTATCCTTTGAATGTGTTTGAAGAAAGAAAAATAGCTGATAAACACCGCCTGAACAGAGAAAAGCTGTTCAGGCGGTTTCGGTGTTCGTCAGTAGATTTATTCACACTCTTGTGATAAAATTTGTTATAATCAAGTGTAGAAATAGGTTGCATTGTGATTGTGCTGATTACAAAATTTGTCATATAATTTAGTGGAAGGTTGTGAAATAAAATGATAACGAGATTTAAGCAACACATAGATATTCCGTATAGCTTACATGATATGGTTGTACATAAGATTACTTGCCGAAACGATTCCGTTTATTTAGATTTTTGCTATGGATATGTGAGTACAAAAGCTCGTTGTCCACAAGTAGATGGACATATTACTATTGAAGATGTTGATATGGATTGTGCTTGTGTTTTACTATTAAGCAAATTGGGGAAATATGGCGATTTTGAAGGAACAAAAATGTCATTGAAAGATTTCGTTGAGAAGTATTCTGAGTATTACTTTGAAATTTTAGATGAACTGTATGGGTTCAATCAAGTGGAATATATTGGCTATCTGCGTTCTCCTCAAAATGACGAATTAATTCAAATGTCACTCTCAATGTATTTTACCGGCGATATTGTATATGAAACTGAAGAGTGACATCTTTGTGTTCTATGGGACTGAGTAATCCCTTAGAACTCTAAGGGCGCACTTCTATACTCTCCTGCCGAAAGTATTCGTGCGTCCTGCGGAGCTTCATTCTCTGTCAGCAGGAAAACCGGCAGACCGAGAATATTCCGTCACTTCGTTCCGACAAGGTGGCTACACCCCCTTGCGCCGCTTGTGCGGCTATCCCCTGTGTACTTGCCGTCCGCAAACAGCATAAAATGCTGTTCGCCGCCAGCAAGTTGGAAAGTGAGAAGGTGAATGTTATGAAAAAGAAAAGGTTCATCATTATAAGTGGTATACTGGTATGTTTAGCAATATTCATTAGTTTAGCAGTGTGGTCGAATTCACCTGAACAGAAGGCAGAACGATTTGTTAAAGTTAATGGATTAACTTTTTCTGACCTTGTAAATAGTAACCAACAAATCCCTACAACATTAGATGGAATAAAGGTCGATGTTTGGAGTGGAGAGCATACCATGTACGAATTCCTTTTGGGAACGGGCATGGGAGATACTCAATATTGGGGAGTATATTACTCTCCTGATGATGTTCCACTGCCATATCAAAATACTGATGTATCTCTAATTGTCGATGATGACGGAAGTTGGACTTGGCAAACAGATGGAGACAATCATGGAACAACGAAGAAAATAATCGAAAAATGGTACTATTTTGAGGCAAGTTTTTAAATTGTAGTGGAGGTTTTGATGAGATATTTAGAAAAGGTAAGAATACCTGAACAACATTATTCTAAAACAAAAGAAGCACTTTATACAGTAGGTGTTTTGGCACTTGGGATATGTCTGGGTGCATTTTCAAAATTTTTGGATTTCCGTCAAGCTGAACTTCCGGGCGTTCTCATGTTGATAGATAGAGCTTTAGATGTTCATAATTTTCTTGGAGCTTTTGCCCCTTGGATTGTTCTTGCAGTGTTTATATCTATAAAAAGCAGTAGCCCTATTCGAGCTGGAATAAATGTGTTTGTGCTTTTTGTAGGAATGGTTACAAGCTACTATTTATATTCTAACTTTGTAGCAGGTTTCTTTCCCAAAAGCTATGCCATGATATGGGGCTTGTTTACCTTGCTGTCTCCTGTTTTAGCATTTTTCTGTTGGTATGCAAAAGGAAAAGGTTGGATTGCATTTATTATTTCTGCTGGTATTTTGGGATTCATTATTAACAGTACACTTTCGTATGGAATGTGGTATGTTGACATCCGCTCATATTTACATTTACTAACTTTAATTTTGGGAATAATTATTTTGCACAAGTCCACCAAAGAAACTATTTGTATGTTTGTGATGGCAATTCCTATTGCTATTTTGTTGGATATACTCATTCCTTTTAGCCTTTAAGAGAGTTATTCCCTAAATAAACTGAATACAGAAAAACTGACCGTTGATCTACAGGAGGTGCATGAATGGCAAAGATGGGAAGACCTAAAGTTGATTCTCCCAAGTTAAAGTCGATAGGCATTAGGCTTAAAGATGAAGAATATGAAAAGCTAATTCAATATGCTTCTAAAAATAATCTCACCATAACGCAAACAGTATTACAGGGACTTCATATTTTGTATGAGGAGAACCCAGAAAGTACAAAGTCTCTTTCCTCCAAGTAGAAAGGAAGAAAGATGGCAAAGGCAAGAAAAGATAACAAAGGAAGAGCCTTACGTCCAGGCGAATGTCAACGAGCATCTGATTTTATGTACTATTATACTTATACGGATCCATTTGGTAATAGGAAATATATATATTCAAAAGATTTGATGCAATTGCGAGAAAAAGAAAAGCAGTTGATGAAAGATCAGTTAGACGGTTTGGATGTTTATGCGGCAGGAAATGCGGATTTGAATTTCTTATTTGATCGATATATTTCCACGAAATCAGAAATTCGGAGAACAACCTATACAAATTATGTATATATGTATGAACGTTTTGTACGTGATGTCATAGGGAAGAAAAAGATAACGGATTTCAAGTATTCTGACATGGTTTTCTTTTATGATTACTTATTAAAAGAGAAAAATTTACAGGTGAATACGTTGGAAACGATACACACTGTTCTTCATCCAACATTTCAATTAGCTGTTCGGGATAATCTAATACGAACGAATCCAACAGACGGCGTAATGGCGCAGATTAAGAAGAGGTCGGGTAGAACCCACAATATTAGACATGCATTAACAGTGGAACAACAAAGGGCATTTCTGCAATATACAAGGGAAAGTCCAGTTTTTTATCATTGGGCGCCATTGTTTACAGTACTACTAGGTACAGGATGTAGAATTGGAGAAGTAATTGGTCTTCGATGGGAAGATATTGATATGGATAAGAAGATGATTAATATTAATCATGCAGTTACTTATTATCCTAGAAGAGACGATACGTATAAATGCGAATTTGCAGTATCGCTTCCAAAGACCAATGCTGGTATCAGAACGATTCCAATGTTAAAAGAAGTCTATGAAGCTTTTCAAGAGGAGTATGATGCTCAAAAGGAATATGGTTTCTGTGATTTAGAATTAAATGGGATGTCAGGATTTATCTTTTCGAATCGATTTGGTAATTTACACAATCCACAAGCAGTCAACAGAAGCATCAAAAGAATTTATGAGGCATACAACACAGAAGAAATAGTAAATGCTAAAAAGGAAAAAAGAGAAGCGATATTTATTCCACACTTTTCCTGTCATCATCTTAGACATACTTTTTGTACACGATTCTGTGAAAATGAAACAAATGTAAAGGTGATCCAAACGATAATGGGACATGCAAATATTGAGACTACTCTTGATATTTATGCAGAAGTCACAGAATCAAAGAAACAAGAATCATTTGAAAATTTAGCAAAAAATCTTAATGTATTTTAGGAAAGAGTCCTGAAAGGGATTTGAAACCAAGGTACAACAAATTTGTTGGTAGTACAACACAAGTACAACAAAGAGTGCTTGAATGGCGAAGATATACGGTGAATGATGAAGAATAAGAAAACATCAAAAACCGCATAGAAAAGGGAAACGAAGAATAACGAAGAAAGTTGTTCAGCATTCCCAACGATGAAGAGTCTTGATAAATAAAGCCAGTAAAATCAAGGGTTTGAAGCATGTCGAATCGCTAGAGGACAGTAAATTGACAGTCCATAGTTTGAAATAGTTAGTAATAATTTCAAATTGCCTTATAAAATTTAATTTAAGATGTTGCACTTAAAGGACACTTTTCAAAAATATTTTTTTGAAAGGTTTCCTTTTTTGCGTTGTAGTCAAACATTATCAATCATATTTCATTTTGGAAGGAGAACAGCGTTATGGCAGATTCAGACAAGAAAATCATTAAAGGAAAAGAGATTAAAAAGAAAT
>JBOFWM010000003.1:0-5608 GCA_051653625.1 Lachnospiraceae bacterium | reverse complement strand
AATTATTACCTTAGCGAAACACAAATCAAATCCATCATGAATTATAAATTTTAAAGACAAAAGCTGCTGCAAATTTTGCAACAGCTTTTATTTTTAAATAGTTATCACCATGTTTTAATGTCTGATACCAAAGACAGGTATTATACTACAATTAAACCAATCTTCCAATTATTTTCTAACTTTTCAGATTCTTCTTTCGATATATTCATTTTCTTTTCATTTCTAGTCCAAAAACGGTATTAGAAGAATTTTGGTAAAAATTTAGTAGGCAATAATTTGAATATTATTGCCTGCCAAATTAATGATGAAATCATATGATTCTTCTGTCAATCAGAACCAATCTGCTTTCTCCTATCGGAGTCTAAGCATACACACTCTTGCAATATAACGTATCATCAGCTCCGAGCCTGTGCTTTTTGTATATTATCTGACCAATACTTATTGCTGAAAAAATTCCCATTTCTAGGCAAATTTCTGAACATATCCATAACAATATCATATGACAAGCCTGATGTGTCCACAAACATCTCTTTCCCATCTTTAGATTTAACTGCAATTCCGTTATCACCCACATACGCTACTGTATTGTCATCTAATTTCTGTATTAATCCCGTCATTTCCGCAAATTTCTTTAGCGCAAACTCTCCGGATTCTTCACAAAGTTTTCGGAACTTCTCTGCATCCTCACCTAGCATATACGGATATTTTCCATCTCTAATATACCATGAAATTCCCGTTTCTGAATCCGTGTATTTAGGATCAGTTAATGCCCACTCTTTCAAAGGAACACCCTGATACCATACTGTCATTTTTTCACTAGAATCATTGCTTATTTCTGGTTCATCATTTTGAATTTCTTTCTCAGCAATTTCATCCTGCCCCTGTTCATCTACTCTACATGGCACGTTATATTTTAATTCCTCATAGATTTCTTGAACATTTGCATATTTGTTAACTGCTGCAACATCCGGTATCTCTAACACTTCCTTTTGTTGAAAAGCCTGTGGCTGGTTATATTTTGAACTAGTTTTTTTTCCTGCATAAATATTGTTATTTACAGCGGTATTTACCATATTTACCATATTTATAATCCCTCCAGCAGCAATATAATCTAATTTTCTTATTATAGTATGTTGCACTTTATGCCAGATTGCTATAAAATGCAACATACAATGAAAATATTCTGTTGTGCTTGCTTAATATCCCATATTCAAGCATCTATTATTGTGCATAAGCTGCAGAAGCAATATAGCCTACTTGCGAAGCCCCAACAGAATACAACTCATAATGGAAATGGTATCTAACGCCTACCTTAACACCTGTAAATGTCAGTGTCCATGAATCTCCTGAATAGTTAGCAATTTGTACCGGTGCACTTGTTCCGTCATTTCCTACAAGAGTAATTGTTCCCTGAAGATAATCTGTTCCACTTTCATTAGGCATATAAACATCTAAGCACAACTTTGTAACACTTGAGTTATTAATGGTGTAATAATAATTTCCGTTGAATACACCGCTTTTGGAATTGCTTCTTGTAATGGTTCTATTTGCATCATACTGAATCGTATCTGCAAGAGCAACGGCGTCATCATAAGTAGGTACTACGTCCAAATCGCCACAATCGCTTACTTCTACTGCCTTATTTGCATTAGGGGCAGCCTGTCCCTGAGTGGATACTTCACTTGCAAACGCAGTTGTTCCCATTGCCAAACATAACATCAAACTCAACACCAACGCCTTTAAACTTTTTACCTTCTTCATTTTAAAATCTCCTTTCTTTTTTATATAGAAATGCTAATTGCATCACTATATCTTTTGATCAAAACTATATATTCTTAGTTCATTATCTGAATCGGACACTAAATCTTTTGAACTTCTTTCCTTTTCCATCTTGTCTTCAGTTTTCTTTTCCTCTGCTCTCTTTTCCTCTTTCCTTTTCTCAAGTCTTTCTTCAAGTTCTTTCCTTGCTTTTTCTGTTCCCGGATCAACCTCATCTGTTACCAGTACTTCTTCTGTTATGCTATCATATCCATTTATTGTATCAGTTACACTCAGTACCTTACAGCCACGAGCACTTTGAGCAGCTTTTAATTTTTCGATACTTTCCGGTATTAAAGATAGATTATACTCCAACCATTGTTTTGTCTTTTCATCTCCCATAGCCTCTGACAAAAGAGAGCTGTTTATATTTACGGAATACTCCCTGCTTCGTAAACAATCGTATTTTTGTGTTAAATAGTTCTTATATTCATGGGCATTCTTATATGTCCTGCCCGTTTTGTTTCCAGCATTTTGTGTATTGCCATAACTATTCGTATATGACGCATATGTTCCTATTCCTGTAACTGCCATATTAACATATCTCCTTTCATTATTCGGAGTCCTTCCAACTATGCCACCTGTTGGATTTCTCTCAGAATCAATATAATATTGATCACACGCTAGCTTCAAATATACTTTGACTAATACCTTTCATCCACATATTCTGCGTTGCTCCATATCCTCTTTCCTGCCCTATATCATACAATCCACTGCTGTCAAATCCTATTTTCAATACTAAATCATTTTCTTTTTTCCAGCCATTCTTAGCATATTCCAACCATCTATTAGAATAAAGTTCATACCCTGCGCCATTTTTAGCCTTTTCCTTAAACAAGGCAAGTAAATCTGTGCCATCCTCTGCAATAAAAGTACCATTTCTATATGTCGCATTGCGTGCATCATACCCTGTTGTCTCATACACTTCATGCCATAAAGAATATTGGTTCGCCTTTGTCCTATTTGCTTGCGAATTAACAATTTCATTGTCTGAATCATGCATACAAATCCACGCATGCGTCCAAATATTTTTTGCATTATCTCCTTCATTCAGCAATTTTTCTATCTGCGATAATGTGTCTCTATCTGCATTTCCTGACACAGTTAATTGATATGTATATGGATCAATAGAAAATGTCAAATCTGCTTGTTTTGATAATGATATTCCATTTTTTGAAAACAGATTTGAAATTTGCTGATTTACAACACTTCTTGCATATTGCTTTTCCTTGTCAGTATTGCGTATATAACCTGTACTTCTTGAACCACCTGTATATACATCCTTGTAATTTCTTAATGCATAATCATACCGGGCAAATCCAGCCGAATATTTTCCCCCTGTTTGTAACATTCTTTTCTCATTGCGGTAAGCTATGGAACGCTGATCTTCTGTCATATATGAGCAAAAATTAGGTGAGGTCACATCACAATATTTTGATTCGATATATGCCATTGGATCAGAATGAGACAAATTTTCTTTGTACACTTTATCATAATGCTCCTGCAAAACTTTTTGTACGAAACGATCTTCCTCGGTAAGTCCATCATATTGATAACCTACAGTTGTACCAGTACTGGAAGTGTTTGGCAGATTATTTAAATCCCTGCCTACTGGTATGTTGTTGTAATAATTATTTACAGTAACCATACTAGCCCCTACCTTATATAAGTCTCATAATCCGTATCATGCAAATCATACTGAAACTCTATCGTTAGTTTAACATTTCTCATTGTCGATTTAGCTGTAGCAAGAGCATTATATTTGAAGCTCCATTTCTGCTTAACAGGTATACCATCATCAATATCAATGTTATAGTGCCCACTACTTGCACTGGAAACCGTTGAAGTATACCAATTACCATTACTTGCAGGCATAACCATATGATGCACGTTTCCCTGACTAGGAGACTGTGTTCCAGAAGATGAAATCCTTGTAACTATAGCTTTGTTAGGAATTTTCGTATCATTAGTTAAATTTACCGATATAACAGATGAATCTACACCTGACATACTAATACTGCTATTTCCCTTATTAGATGCTGTACCAGAAATTGAAACATTTACTGATGATGTCTTTATTCTTTCATAAGCTGACAATGAAAAGTAGATACTTTTGTTTATGTCTACGCTGCCTCTATGTAAAACTAAATAATAATTTCTTGTAGATGTTGAATAATTGTCACAGTCCAAATATATATCTGGTGTAATACTGTCTGCGTTATAAACATTTTGAGGTGTCATCTGAGGTGTACCCAGTGTTATTCCTACCCCATTTTGTACTTCAAACCATTCACCTGCATATTCCTCTTGGTACGATGCTCTTAAATAAATGTGTTCGCCCGGACTTAATGTAAATTGCAACCAAGACTCTGTTTGTCCACTCTCTAAAATAATAGTTGCGTAGTTTGAATTTATTGATGACCATCTGCCATAATTGTAAGCTGTTGATCTTGTATTGTTACCTGTAATAGATGTTGCTGCTTGTGCATCAATTGCATTTATATTTAGTATACCTAAACATAGTGCAACGACTGCCAACATTCCGATAAATCTTTTTAAACTTTTTTTCATTTTATTTTCCACCTTTCTTCATTATCCGGAGTTCTTCCGACTATGTCACCTGTTGGATTTCTCTCAGCCTCAATATGATATGTAATCCAAGTTCGCTTTTTCTCCTATATTCAAATGACTAAACACTATTTATACTTACTATTTGCACTTGTCAAATCAAGATAAGCATCCATACTTTTCGTCCAAAGCAACGATAAATCAAACCTTCCCAATTTGTTTAAATCTTCTATGCATTCTTTAAACATTGAAATAAAATCTCTTCTGTCATTAAGCCCCATATTACCAGCTTCAAGCGGCAAAGACGTAAAACCTCCCTGCTTCTCCACTTTGTAATGTGCCTCCAATGCACGCATTTCGACTACTGTGGCGTTTGATGGATCAACGTCATTGATATAAATTCTTTGTTCAAACTCTTTTCCGTTTTCATCCACACCTTTCGCTAACACCACTGGATTTTCATCCGTCGAATCATCCGCATATTTAAGGCAATAAGAAAGACCTGTACCATTACCTCCTGTCCACAACATATTATCTGTTGTGAATATCTGGTATACCTTTGGTGTTTCAGCCGTATAAAATGTCTTTTCCGCAGATACAGGGGCTTTCATATTATTGCCTTTTTGTTGGCGGTACATTGAAGATACCGTATTTAGACCAGAACCAATGTGCATACTTCTGTTCCTCCAATCAGCTTAAAAATCTCTCTATATTCTAGCCCACTTCCTGCCTTAACTTTTTTTGAATACACATGAAAAGGATTTCTCACCATATGGGAAATTGGTCGATCTAAATTTTTAATTTTCTTAAACATACTACCATTCCTCCTTTTTATACTTCTTACTTTAAAATAAGCAATTAAATTCCTATAGCACCTATGGCTACAAATATAATAGTAAAATACGCCAGCTAATTTTTTTTCACTTTTTTCTGGCTGATTGGGCGTTTCGGCTGATGAAATATTCCCATGCATGCAGGCGGGAATCTATCTATTCCATATACAGCTTCATTTCTCATGACATGTTCTACAACCTTCAACACTTTCTTATTAACCTTCTTCATTCTTTCACCTCCTGTTTAAAAATGGTAGTGTCAAATTTCACTACCTTTTTTTCTTTGTTTCTTTCTTTAAAACTCTATATTTTCAAGGATTATATGACTTTTTTCAAATAAAAAGACATTGACCCCCTAAAAACCAGTATAATTGAGTCATCACAAAACA
>JBOFWM010000002.1:0-19981 GCA_051653625.1 Lachnospiraceae bacterium | reverse complement strand
TATGAAACAATCATTAGAACCGGTATTATATAATCTATGACCATAAAGAAATACTTCATACTAAATTACCTCCACTTCTCTAATTACTCCTAATTGTTCTAACTTACTACATGTATCCAATATTGAACAAATAAACGCTTTTATTTATAATTTTGCGACTTCATTTTTTACACCAAAGCTTCATAGACTCCCCCATTGTCCATAAATATTTGCACTAAATTGCTTTTCTCTTTCTCCGTGTACTTTCTTATAATCTCCATAAATATAATCCCCTCCATCTATTGTTTTGAAGTCATTATATTTATGGAGTTTGGTTAATGCCATGCGTGGTTGGTTTGGCGGATACGTTACATCGGTAGGCACTTTGTTTCTTAAATTTTATTCAGATGTACTAGTTATGGATTGGTGGGATGGTGTGATCATAATGTAATTCATTACACCAAATCTTGTTTAGATATTGCAATAGAAGGATAGTGGGTAAGTTGGGTTAAATCGGTATCTAAAGGAACACTGTATACCATATAATAATTATCTGGATTATTAACAGATAACTCTCTGAGTTTTTGCTGTGCAGTTTCTTTGTTATTAGTTACAAACACAACGGAAACCACACCAAACGTTGCATCTTTTGTATTCTCAATACTTCCACATAAAATTAGTTTAAGAGCATCTTCTCCACTCAATCCCTGTGAAATATAATCATTATGATTCATAGCAACCATCTCCTTCTTGAATTCTGGTGTATTAGTTTTCTTAGTTCCTGCCATTATAATAGCCTCACTTTCTTATGAATTATTTTATCATAAATATCAGTGTGACTGTTATAACTTCATTTTAGCATCTCATAGGAAAATTGCAAGTGAATTTCTTGAACCACTTCGTTTTTATGAAAAGTAAAGATAAATAAGAGTTTTCCAATAATTGAAATGTCCGTAAATATGATAAAATAAGGATTTACGGACATATAAGAAAATACGAAAAAATAATTAAAAATCTATATATTATTTATGTGAAAAAATGTAACTTTTTGATATTAAATAATGAACATTGCATCACCAAAGGAGAAAAAGCGATACTTCTCTTCTACAGCCTCTTTATATGCTGTTAAAATTTCTTTTTTCCCTGCAAGGGCAGAAACTAACATAATTAATGTTGATTCTGGTAAATGGAAATTCGTGATTAATCCATCAACACATTGAAACTCATATCCAGGATAAATAAAAATCTCTGTATTTCCACAACAAGCTTTTATTTCACCATGTTCCTTTACAACACTTTCAATAGTTCTTACACTTGTTGTACCTACACAGATGATTCTTCCCCCCTCTATTTTTGTATCCCTTATCGTTGTTGCTGCATCTTCTTCTATTTGATAATATTCGGAATGCATAGTATGATTTAATACATCCTCTACTTTTACTGGACGAAACGTTCCAAGCCCTACATGAAGAGTTACATATGCAATTTTAACACCTATTTTTTCTACTTCTTTTAATAATTCTTTTGTAAAATGTAATCCTGCTGTTGGTGCTGCTGCTGAACCATCATATTTCGCATATACCGTTTGATATCTTGCTTTATCCTCTAAGCGATGTGTAATATATGGCGGAAGCGGCATCTCCCCTAATTGATCTAAAACTTCTTCCCAAATACCATCATAAGAAAATTCAATTAATCGATTTCCCTCTGTTACAATATCAATTACTTCGCCTTTTAAAATACCATTTCCAAAAGACACTTTTGCGCCTATCTTCATTTTTTTTCCAGGTTTTACAAGAGCTTCCCAAACAAATTCACTATGTCTTTTTAGAAGTAAGACTTCAATCGTCGCATCTGTTTCAATTTTTGTCCCAATCAGTCTTGCTGGAATTACTTTTGTGTTATTTAAAACAAGGCAATCCCCTTTTTTTAAATACTCTAAAATATTACGAAATCCTTTATGTTCTATTTCACCTGTTTTTTTATTTAATACTAATAGTCTAGATGATGTTCTATCTACCAAAGGATCTTGGGCTATTAATTCTTCTGGTAAATCATAATAAAAATCATTTGTTTTTAATTGCACAGTTTTGCCTCACTTTACATATTTGCTTCTTTTAAAAATACTTCGTATCCTCTTTTAATCTCTAATAAATCTGCTTTATTTATTACCTCCCATGGGGCATGCATACTCATCACTGCAACACCACAATCAATTACATTCATACCATATTTTGCAAGCATATAAGCAATGGTCCCACCACCACCTAAATCTACTTTTCCAAGCTCAGCTGTTTGATATTTAATATCCTCTTGCTCTAATATATTTCTTAAGTGTGCCATATACTCTGCATTTGCATCATTAGATCCACTTTTTCCTCTTGCGCCTGTAAATTTATTAAATACGATTCCACACCCCATAAACGCAGTATTTTTCTTATCAAAACATGATGCAAAATTTGGATCAAAAGCAGCACTTACATCTGAAGATAACATACAGGAATTTGTCAAACATCTTCTCACTAAGATATCACTATATTCTCCAAGTAAATTCATAACTTCTGCTACCGTATTCTCAAAAAATCGTGATTGCATCCCAGTTGCACCAACACTACCGATTTCTTCTTTATCTACAAGTACAAGACATGTCGTTTGTTTTGTTTGTTTTACTTCTAACATTGCTTTTAAAGAAGTAAATGCACATACTCTATCATCATGTCCATATCCTAAAATCATACTACGATCAAAACCCGCTTCTCTTGCTTTCCCTGCAGGTACGACCTCTAATTCTGCTGACAAAAAATCTTCCTCACAAAAATCATATTGTTCTTTCAAAATGTTAAGAATATTTTTCTTAACACTTTCTTTTTCATCTTCATCTACACCTGGCATATTTCCTATTACAAGATCTAAAGCTTCTCCCTCTATTACTTTACCAGCCTTTTTTTCTAGTTGTTCTGCAGATAAATGAATCAATAAATCAGAAATAAAGAAAACTGGGTCATTCTCCTTTTCTCCGATATTAATATTAATTACCGTTCCATCTTTTTTTACAACTACTCCATGGAGCGCTAATGGTAATGCCACCCAATGAAATTTTTTTACGCCTCCATAATAATGAGTATCAAGATATGCAAATCCACCCTCTTCATATAATGGATTTTGTTTAATATCAAGTCTCGGTGAATCAATATGTGCACCTAATATGTTCATTCCTTCTTCAAGTGGATTTTCTCCAATTTGAAATAATACGATACTTTTTTTCATACAAATTGCATATACTTTATCTCCACATTGTAAACGTTTCTTTTCTTTTATAACGTCCTCTATATTTTTATATCCTTCTTTTTTTATCTCTTTTAAAATATAATCAATACATTCTCTTTCTGTTTTTCCTTCATCTAAAAATGCTCTATATTCATCTCCAAGTGCATGTACTTGATCTATCTGTTCTTTTGTGTATATTGTCCATAAGTTTTTTTGTTCCATAATAATTAATCCTCTTCTCCAATTATATATTTCCTATCAATCATTCTATCGAAATACCAATTCATCGTCAAGCAAAGAACGAAATTCTCATAAAGAAATAAAAAAGATTGCCAATTTTGTATTGTCATATTTGACTTTAATTTTTAAATACAGTATAATTTAAAGCAAAATAATAATAAATTATAGGTGGGTGAAAATATATGAGATTAGTAACACGTTCTGATTTTGATGGATTGGCATGTGCCGCATTATTAAAAGAAGCTGGTATCATTGATTCTTGGAAATTTGCACATCCAAAAGACTTACAAGATGGTCTTGTAGAAGTAAATGCAGATGACTGTTTAGCAAATGTTCCTTATGTTGAAGGATGTGGTTTATGGTTTGATCACCATTCTAGTGAACATGAACGTAATGAATTAGAAGGAAAATACGAAGGTGAAAGTAGAATTGCTCCTTCTTGTGCACGTATCATATTTGAATATTATGGTGGAAAAGAACGTTTTCCTCAATTCGATGATATGATGATAGCTGTTGATAAAGTAGACTCTGGTGATTTAACATTAGATGAAGTTTTGAATCCATCTGGTTGGATATTAATCGGATTTTTAATGGATCCACGTACTGGCTTAGGTCGTTTTAGAAACTTCACAATTTCAAACTATGCTTTAATGGAATTACTAATCGATGCATGTCGTACTATGACTACAAGTGAAATACTCTCAATTCCTCATGTAATTGAACGAATCGAAGTTTATGAAGATCAAACAAAGAAATTTATTGAAATGGTACACGCACATACGAAAGTAGAAGGCAATGTTATTATCACAGATCTTCGAGGTCTTGAAACCATTTATACTGGAAATAGATTTTTAATTTATAGCTTATATCCTGATCAAAATATTTCTGCTTGGATTGTTAGTGGACGTGGTGGCGAAGGATGCTCTGCTGCAGTAGGCTATAGCATTTTAAATAGAACGTCTGATGTAAATGTTGGTAGTTTAATGTTAAAATATAATGGTGGCGGTCATAAAGCTGTTGGTACTTGTCAATTTTCAAATGAAATAATGGATACAAAACTTCCAGAAATGTTACAAGAACTTTGTGATTTATCGAACAACTAAAAAAACTGTTAAAAAGATATCTTTTAAAATGTCTTTTTAACAGTTTTAATTTTTATTAACTTCTTAACTCAATTCCCATTCTTTCCAAACCATTCAAGATTTTTTTCATTGCAGCTGTCACATCATTTTCTTCTAATGTACGATCTTTTGCTCTAAAGGTAATAGAATATGCAATGGATTTAAATCCTTCTTTGATTTGACTTCCTTCATAAACATCAAACAAATGATACCCTTCTAGTATACTTCCACCTCGCTGTGCAATAATCTCTTCTATTTCACCTACAAGAATTGTTTTTGGAACAACCATACTAATATCACGAGAAACTGCTGGATATTTTGCAATCCCTTCATATTTACGATTAAATGTTGCAAAAGGCTCAACATTTGGCATATCTAATACTGCAACATATACTTTTGTTCCAATATCATAATTATCACATACTTCTGGATGTATTTCACCTAAATATCCTACTACTACATCTTTATATACAATATCTGCTTGACGTCCTGGATGTAAATAAGGTTTTTTATGTTGTGGGTCATATTTCACTTTTTCATTCATTCCAATTGCTTGGAAAAACTCTTCTACAACACCTTTCATTGTAAAGAAATCACCATCTCCATAGAATCCAAATGTAAATTGCATTCTTTCTTCTGGAAGTTGTTCTAATGGCAATGTTTTCGCTAAATAAATATTACCCATTTCATATAAACGAACATTTTTATTTCTTCTATTGAAATTTGTAGCAAGTGAATTTAACATTCCATTTAAAGAAATCGTTCTCATAATAGAAAAATCTTCCCCTAATGGATTTGAAATTACAATTGCATTTCGAAGTGGATCTGTTTCTTCTAAAAGTAATTTATCAAATACTTTTGGACTTTCAAATGAATAACACATTCCTTGTGAAAAACCACAATATTCAGCAAGATCTCTAGCCTTTGCTTCTACTCTTAATTTAAATGGCAACTTACCTGTTGTTGCTTCTCCTGTTGGTAATGTCATTGGAATTAAATCATATCCATAAAATCTTGCAACTTCTTCAGCAATATCTGCTAATCCTTCTAAATCTTGACGGAAAGATGGAATAATTAATTCATGTGTTGCTTCATCTAATTCTAACTCTAAACGCTTGAAAATTTCCAACATTTCCTCTTCTGCAATATTTGTTCCTAATAATCTATTAACTTTGTCTGCGTTAAATAAAATACGATTTAGTGGTTTTAATGGTACACATACATCAACAATTCCAGAAACCACTTCACCACATCCTAATTCTTGAATTAATTGACATGCACGGTCAATCGCAAGACTAGCATTTCTTGGATCTAGACCCTTTTCAAATTTACCAGATGCATCAGTACGAATTCCTAATCTTTTTGCAGATTTTCTAATATTTGTTCCATTAAACGTTGCCGATTCAAATACTACTGTTTTTACCTCATCTGTGATTTTTGAATTTTCTCCACCCATAATTCCAGCAATACCAATTTCTTTTTTTCCATCACAAATCATTAACATTTCTGAATCTAATTTACGTTCTTGTCCATCCAATGTTTGAAAAATAGTTCCATCTTTTGCACGTCGTACAATAATTTCATTTCCTTCTATTGTGTCTAAATCAAAAGCATGCATCGGTTGTCCAAACTCTTCCATTACATAATTTGTAATATCTACCAAGTTATTAATTGGACGAATTCCACTTGCTGCTAATCTTCTTCTCATCCATTCTGGAGATGGTCCAAGTTTAATGTTTGTACAAACTCGCGCGCAATATCTACTACATAATTCTGCATCTTCTACAGATACTTTAATATAATCTTCTATTTTCTCATTATTTTCTACAACAGTTACCTTTGGTGCAACAAATGGTACTTTAAAAGTAGCTGCTGCCTCTCTTGCAATTCCAAGTACGCTATAACAATCTACACGGTTCGATGTCACCTCATATTCAAATACAGTATCTCTTAACCCAAATACTTCAATGGCATCACTTCCAACTACTGTATCTTCTGGTAAAATATAAATACCATGTTCTGGTGCATTTGGATACATATCCGTTGTTTGTCCGAGTTCTTCTACTGAACACATCATCCCAAAAGACTCTACACCTCTAAGTTTCCCATTTTTAATTACAATTCCATCTTTAGGAAGTGGCTCACCACTATGCCCGCCAGCAACTTTTCCACCATCAATTACAACCGGAACTTTATCATTTACAGATACATTAGATGCACCTGTTACAATTTGTAATGTTTGATCACCCAAATCAACTTGACAAACAATTAATTTGTCAGCATCCGGATGTTTTTCAATTTTTGTTATTTGACCTACATATATTTTATCTAAATTTTTATCTAATTCTTCATATGTTTCCACCTTTGTACCAGATAATGTCATTGCATCTGTATATTCTCTATTTGAACAATTTAATTCAGGAACATAGGCTTTAATCCACGATAACGCTGTATTCATTTTTTCTCCCTTTCTATGGTAAGTATTTTAAAATTGTTTTAAAAATCTTATATCGTTTTCATATAAAAGTCTCATATCATCAATTTCATATTTTAGTAATGCAATTCTTTCAAGTCCAATTCCAAAGGCAAATCCTGAATAAACTTCTGGATCAATATTGCTCATACGAAGTACATTTGGATGCACCATTCCACATCCTAATATTTCAATCCATCCACTTCCTTTACAAAATCTACATCCACTACCGCCACATTTGAAACAACTTACATCTACTTCTGCACTTGGCTCTGTGAAATTAAAATGATGTGGTCTAAATTTTACTTTTGTTTCTTCTCCAAATAATTCTTTTGCAAATTCGGCTAAGGTACCTTTTAAATCTGCAAATGTAATATTTTTATCAATTACAAGACCTTCAATCTGATGAAAAGATGGAGAATGTGTTGCATCTACTTCATCGGAACGAAATACACGACCTGGTGCAATCATTCTAATTGGTAACTTTCCTTCTTCCATGACATGAACTTGCGTTCCAGATGTTTGTGTACGAAGTAAAAAATCGCCATTTATATAAAAAGTATCTTGTTCATCTTTTGCTGGATGATCTGCTGGAATATTTAACGCTTCAAAATTGTAATAATCTGTTTCTATTTCAGGCCCTTCTACCACTTCATATCCCATACCAACAAAAATTCTCTCTACTTCTTCTTGTGCAATAAAGTTTGGATGTCTATGACCAACATTATTTTTACTAGCAGGTAATGTCACATCAATTACTTCTGCTTTTAATTGTTCTTCTCTTTTCTTTTTTTCAAATGAAGTGATTGCAGCCTCTAATACTTCTTCGATTTTTGCACGAGTTTCATTTACCATTTGTCCAACTTTTGGTCGTTCTTCTGGCGAAACATCTTTCATGCTTTTTAATACGCTTGTTAGCTCCCCTTTTTTCCCTAAATAGTTTACTTTTACTTCATTAAGTGCTTCAAGAGTTGTTGCTTCTTTTACTTTACAAATTGCTTCTTCTTCGATTTTAAATAATTTTTCTTTCAAATCAATTCTCCTTCCTTTAAGCAAAAAAAATCCCTAGTGTTTTAACACTAGGGACGAAAATATATCTTTCCGCGGTACCACCCAATTTCCTACATTTGTAGGCTCTCATTTGCGTAACGTGCTAGGGACGTCTTAACCTACTGCTACTTCAGCTAAGAAGCTCTGGTGTGAAATTCAAATATAACTCCTTCTTAAGGAAACTCTCAACCTATGATTTCCTCTCTCTTTAAGTGACTATTATATTCTACTGTGCACCTTCATTGCCTTAATTTATGCGACTAATGGTATCATATTATGTTTTTATTCCCTTGTCAACCTACTTTTTCGTTCTTTCCAATCTGGCAAAAATTCTTCCACTACTTGATAAAACGCTTTCGAATGATTTGGATGAATAAGATGTGCAAATTCATGAACCACGACATACTCAATTGCATTCTCATCATATTCAATTAATGTACTATTAAGAGTAATAATATGCTTTGTTACATGGCAAGAACCCCATCTTGACTTCATTTTTCGAATTTTTAAAATAGGTTTTTTTATAGAATATTTCAAAAATTGTTGATACGTATTTTCAAAAAGTTCTTCAAATACTTGAATTTCTATAGTTTTATACCATTTTTCTATCATGCGTTGCTTTCTAGAAAAATCACATGGATCTCGTACTACAAGAAATAAATAAACGCCATCTGAATCTACTTCTTCTTTTTTCCCTTCTTTCACTAATAACGTTAATTTTCTCCCCAATACTTGAAAACATTCTCCATCTACGTATTGTTTTTCTTTTTTTTCTTGCATTCTTTTTTCTATTTTTTTTTGTGAATTTAAAATACTGTATTCATTCTTTAGAATGAATGCTTCTATGTAGGAAATTGGTACTTTATTATGTGCCGAAACATAAATACAACCATCTTCCTTTATTCGTAAATTAATATTTTTTACTGGTTTTCGAATTAATGTATATTCAATTACTGCTTTTTTTCCCACAACAAATTTTTTATCTTTTGCATTCATGCGTATCATCATCCTTCTTTATCGAATTCTTTTATAAAATACTCGAATTACTGGCATAAAATATCGATTAAAATTTGCACCAATTAAAATAATATAAATCACAAAATATAACCACAACATTATAATCATAATAGTCCCCAAATATCCATATGCGCCAAATGCATTAAACGTATCTATATAAATAGAAAATCCCCAAGAAAAAATATTCCATGCAATAGACGATATCATTGCCCCTGGAACTTGAAATATAAGTTTTAATTTTTTATTCGGAATATATGTATACATAAGAACCAAAATGATACTTACAAATAGCCATGTAAATAAAAATCTAAAATTTAAAATAATATTTGCAATTCCTTCTAATCTTGGAGCATAGTGAACAATTCCTTGTATTACATATTTTCCAAATACACTTAAGCATAACGATAAAACCATCATCACTAAAATAATTAATGTATAAAAACTTGCTATAATACGAAGAACAAAATAATTTCTATTTTCTATTACTTCATTTACTGCATTTAATCCTTGCATCAATGCAAGCATTCCTTTTCCTGCGGACCAAAGCGTAATAAAAATAGCAAGAGATAATAATCCTGTACTACTTCTATATACTTGATGAATAATAGTAATCATAAGTGGATCTACAGTATCTGGTGTGATACTTGTAATTAGTTCCATTAAATTCGCCTCGGTTAATGGGGTAAATGGTAAAATTCCACATATGATCATTAACATTGGTATCAGCGATAAAAAGAAAAAAAATGCAGTACTTGCTGAAAATGCACTAATATTATCTTGCCCTATTTTTCTTGCAAAATCTTGTACAATACGGATTAATTTATAAATCATATTTTTTACTCCATCTAATATAAATCATTAATACTACTTCCTTCATAAAAAAATGCTAATATTTCACTTGCATCCATATTATTATTCGCCATATTTTTTGCACCATTTTGACTCATTCCAACTCCATGGCCAAATCCTCCACCTATAATAGTGTATCCTGTAACATATCCATTGTTTTTTTCTTGTTCTATTATAAAAAAAGAACTAGGTAATAATAAATTTGCATCTACTATACTTCCATCTTGTCTCTTTACTTTTGCTTTTTTGTTATTCAATACATCACGAATAAACAATTCTGAATTTACTTTTATTGTTGCATTTTTACATGTTAGAATCAAACTATCTGCAATTCCACCTTCTAATCGTTGCACAATCGAAATATCCTCAATAGTTCCAATATCTTTAATTTCCTTACTTACAAAGTCTCCCGACTCATTTTTTGTAAGTACAAGCTTATCGTTTATTTTATATCTTCGACGTAATGCTTCTTCCAAAATATCTACTTCTAACGAATCCACTTGATAAGTCCAACGATACCATCCCTCATTATATTCATAATCTTCTTCATTTGGATTTAACATATATTCTCTAAAATTTTCTTCTTCTTGTAAATCAATTCCACTATATTGTAGTTCTTCTTCCGATAAAGAACCAATATGCTTGCTCTTTAAGTATGATAAAGGTTCTGTAACAGAAGACTTCCATATAGTAGATAATGTGCTTTGCCCACATGAGGTAGAATAATAGTATGTTTGTGCAATCGTATCTTCCACATAAAGAATTTCTCCCTTTGTTTCCTTTACTGCACTTGTTGTCGCAACTTGTTCTTGTATATTATTATAAACCTGAAAAGTGGAACTATCATCGACATGTGCACCGTATTTACTTAATCCTGGAGATACTATTTTTGAATATGCATATGTTCTTGCTGTTATTGCTTGTGCTTTCAATGCTTCCTTAGGGTAACTTGATGGCATTTCACTCGGAACAACTGCATACAAATATTCTTCTAATAATACTTCATTAATAGCAACAATTCCTTCTTCTGTTCTTTTTAATTCCATATATCCGTGATAAGATGGCGTCCCTTGATTTCTCACAAGATTATTTAATGTAATTTTTCCCGTTAAAACCGAAGGAATTAAAAAGACCCTTCCCTCATCAAAATACGAATTTTCTTTTTCAAGTGTTACAACATCCCCGGCCTTAATATGTTCCTTTTTTAACGCATTTAAAGAACCATACACTAATTCCCCTTCACAGTCAAAAGAAAATGTAATTGTTTCATGCGTATTATCCGTTAAGTTATCTCCTCGTATCAAAACTCTAATATATTCCATTGCTTCATCTTTAACAATTAATGCTGCTACAATTTTTTCATTTTCAATTACAAAATCCGTAAAATTATACCCTAGTGGTACATCTTTTATACTTTTACTTTCTAATCTTCCATGCAATGTATATACCTTAATCTCTGAATCAAGTTCTACTTCTCCCATACCTTCAATTTCTGCTATATTATCATATATTTGATAAACTTTTCCACCTATCTTCGTATTCTTTTCTTCTTGGTGTATGATTTCTTTATTTTTTATTGTTAAATCTACAATACACTTCTCATGTTCAATAGAAAGTGCATGATGTAATATAATTTCATAATTATTATAAAAATACACATATCCGCTTTCTATTTTACCCATAAACCAAATATTAGGTATTTTAATCTCTTCATTTGTTTGCTCCATTATACTGATAATGGTATTCCCATAAAGAAGTACTTTTATTTTCTCTAATACTCGTGCTTTTATCCCTTCTAAATTAGAATGATATACTTGATTGGATGCAAGATATTCATACTCTTGTAAAGCATTTCCCATATAATCTACTGCATTCTCTTTATTTGCAAGAAGTACAATTTCTTGTACTGTAAATTTTTCTTCCAACTTATAATATGCAATATAATCTAATACATATTGGATCCAAACAGTCTTTTCAACGACCTCATTTTCACTATCGCTTATTTCAATGTCATCCTTCTTAAATTCTAACTCTTTTATTATATTTTTAAATTGCTTATAATTTAACTGCTCTTTTGTACCATTATCCATATTAAGAATACTCAAAATATGATTTTTTGCATGATCTTCTTCCTCTCCTTTTTCCATAAAAAAATAAAAAAGTGTTTGTTCTACCTCTTCAAGTACTATTCCTTCTTGTAAAGATATTTCTTGTATTTCAACAGTTCCTATCTGATTTAACCATAGCAATATCATAATTCCAACAATACAAATCAAAAACTTTGTATTTATTTTTCTACTCATACAATTTCCTACTCTCAAAGTAATATTCTAAATATGATATGTTGTATTTTTAATAACTATTCAAAAAATACACAAAAATAAAGCAGCCTTATCGGCTGCCATTTTCTTTTGTAATACCCCTACTGTGTCGACCCCCGCCTTTTGACTCCTAGCAAATGCTAGGTGGGTTACCGCAACCTTCCCGCTGTCTTCCTCTACGCAATGAAGGCTTGACATTAGTCAGGCAATATAGGAATCCCGTTTAAAGTAACTGTAGGTTCAAACGACGAGGAATTCGAGCACCTTAGGTTATAAGTATTATACTCAATTTTCTCTTCTTTTACAACTGTTTTTTAGGTATTCTTTCTAAATAATCTCTAAACTTTTTGTCACTTCTTTCAACCACCCTTTTTCACTTGAATTCAAATATGGAGCAATTTTATGATATACCATTTCATGATAATGATTTAATAAGTTGATATCTTCCTTACTAAAAAAAGTCTGATCTAGTAATCGAATATCAATTGGTACAAATGTTAACACTTCAAATTCCATAAATTGATCTTCCATTTCTTTATCAATAGTTTTTACTGCCATAATATTTTCAATTCGTATTCCATGGCTGCCTTCCATATATACTCCTGGTTCATTAGAAAGTAACATTCCTTCTTCTAAAACAGCTTCTTCCATTCCTTTTTGATAACCATATCTAATATTTTGTGGTCCTTCATGTACATTACCCATAAAGCCTATTCCATGTCCTGTACCACATTTATAATCAATTTGCATTTCCCAAAGATACTTTCTTGCTAAAATATCAAGATTTCTTCCAGTACATCCATATATAAATTTTGCATTTGATAATTGTAACATTCCTTTTACCACTGCACTAAATTGTCTTTTCACTTCTTTTTCAACATCACCAATAGATATGGTTCTTGTAACATCTGTTGTTCCTCCTATATATTGCCCACCAGAATCAATTAATAACATTCCTGTGTCTTCTATTTTTTTTGATCCTTCTTTTTTTGCCTCATAATGCATCATAGCTGCATGTTCCTTATATGCGCATATTGTTGAAAAAGATAACCCCAAACAATCTTTTGATTGAAGGCGCATTTGATCTAAATATTTACCGAGAGAATATTCTGTTTCCTCTTTTATAGTTTTATGTTTATCAAGCCAATATAAAAATTTACATAAGATTGCACTATCTTTTATATAAGTTTCTCGAATATGTTTCAATTCCACTTCATTTTTTATTGCTTTTAACAATTGACTTGGGTTTTCTCTATCAATAATCTTACCTAGTTTTTCTAATGTTTTAAATGCGTAATAATTACAATTTAATGAATCTATTAAAATAGGTCCTTTTATATTTAATTTTAGTATAGAAGAATATACCTCTTTATATTCTTTCAAGATAATATCATTTTCTCTACACATCTGTTGTAATTTCTCTTGTTTTTCACAATCTTGTACAAACAAATATACTTCTTTTTCTGTAAAAAAACAGTAACTAAGCGCTGATAAAGTAGTTGGAATATCACTGCCTCTTATATTAAAAATCCACATAATATCATCTAATTTTGTTAAAAAATGATTCGCAGCACCTAATTCTCTCATACGCTCTCTTATTTTTTTAATTTTTTCTGTTGTAGATACTCCCGTTATACGCTCCTCTAATATAGTAATGGTATGGCATGTTAAATTTGGTCTTTCACTCCATATTCCATCTACAACATCTTCTTTATAATAAAGATCACCATTCCATTCTTTTACAAGTTTTTCTAGCTCCATCCCCATCTTTGTTGTCATAGTTTCACCAAAAAAACCAATACAAGATGATTTCTTTTTATTATTTGATATTTGATCTCTTAAATATTCCATAATACTCTTTTCCCCTGGAGTATTCAGTTTTTTCATTTCAATATCACTACCTAATAACTCTTCCTTTGCTTGCACAAAATATCTACCATCAGTCCAAACAAATGCTTCTTTTTCACTTACAACAAGTGTACCATTTGACCCAGTAAACCCGGATAAAAATTCTCTCTCTTTAAAATATAAGCCAACATATTCAGAATTATGAAAATCTGTCGTTGGCACAATATAATAATCTATATTTTTAAGTTTCATTTTTTTTCGTAACTCATCTATACGTTTTTTATAAATATTCATTTCTTTCTCCTTGCATATAAAATCATATCTTTTATTATAATCTCTTTTTAGTAAAAAGCTATTATTTTTTTATAATTTGTTAATTATTTGTAAATTAACAAAATTTTTAACAAATTCTTCTCAAAACATGGTAAACTAACATATGTGTGAAAATTTTTATAAAGAAAGGCGGGATTTAATTGGATAAACACATTTTTTCTGAAGTTACACCTGACATCATACAACTAGCTGCTTTGAGTGAATCAGCAGGTATTATTGATTCAGAACTTTTTGCAAAGTATGAAGTAAAACGTGGTTTAAGAGATTTAAATGGAAAAGGGGTTTTAGCAGGTCTTACAAATATCTCTGATGTAAAAGCAAATACCATAGTAAACGGTGAACAAGTGCCTACACATGGTCAACTATTTTATCGCGGTTATAATGTAGAAGATTTAGTATTGGGAGCATCAAAAGATCATCGCTTTGGTTTTGAAGAAGCAACCTTTCTTCTCTTATTTGATAAATTACCAAATACATCTGAATTAAAAGAATTTAATGAATTACTCTCTTATTATAGAAGCTTGCCAACAAGCTTTGTCCGAGATATCATTATGAAAGCGCCTAGTAAAGATATGATGAATACACTTGCTAGAAGCGTACTAACGCTATATTCCTATGATGATAGAGCTGATGATACCTCCCTTTCTAACGTACTTAGACAATGTTTACAACTTATTAGCTTATTCCCTCTTTTAACAATTTATGGTTATCAAGCATACTCTCATTACCATGATGGGAATAGTTTATATATTCATAAACCAGTTTGGGAATTATCAACTGCTGAAAACATATTACATATTTTACGTCCTGACAGTTCTTACACACCTTTAGAAGCTCAAATACTTGATATCGCTCTTGTATTACATATGGAACATGGTGGTGGTAATAACTCTTCTTTTACTACACATGTTGTTACCTCTTCCTTAACAGACACATATTCTGTAATGGCAGCTGCAATCGGTTCTCTAAAAGGACCTCGTCATGGAGGTGCAAATATTAAAGTAGTTCAAATGTTTGAAGAAATGAAGAAAGTTGTTAAGAATTGGGAAAATGAAGATGAAATTGCAGAGTATTTAAAGAAACTTCTATATAAAGAAGCCTTTGATAAAACAGGACTTATTTATGGTGTTGGCCATGCAGTATATTCTAAATCTGATCCTCGTGCTGTTATTTTCAAACAATTTGTTCAGGATTTATCAAAAGAAAAGGGACTAGAAAAAGAATTTGCATTATATGATTTAGTCGAAAAACTTGCTCCAAAAGTAATTGAACAAGAACGTCAAATTTATAAAGGCGTAAGCATTAATGTTGACTTCTATTCTGGATTCGTATATAACATGCTTGGTTTGCCAACGGAACTATATACTCCTATTTTTGCTATGGCTCGTATTGCAGGATGGAGTGCACATCGGATGGAAGAATTAGCTAACAATGGAAAAATTATACGACCTGCTTACAAATCAGTTTGTACGGAACGTACCTATAATGATATGAATAAAAGATAATAAAAAAGGAGCTAGGCTCCTTTTTTATTATCTTTTATGATGTTACTAATTTTTTTACAAATTCTTTCATTTCACTTTTATCACAAAGATAATCATGTACAACTGGTGCACTTCTAATCTCTTCAATCGCATTTGGAATTGAAACATTTGAAATCTTTTCTAACTCATCAATTAATTCAAAATCTGATAATTTATCATACTCTTTATCAATTGCATTCATTACACTACGTCCAAATTTATATGGACTTGCAGTAGAGGCAATCACTGTTTTTTTTGTATCATTTGTCTTACTTACATACTCATCATATACTGCTGCTGCTACTGCAGTATGTGTATCTAATACATAGCCTGTCTTTTCATATAAGTCTTTAATTTTAGCTGCAGTTTGTTCTTCTGTGGCATAACCACCAACAAAATCTTTTAACTTCTCTTTCATCTCATCAGTTATATTATAAACACCCGTTTTTGAAAGTGCATCCATACATGCAACATTTTTTGCACTATCATCTCCAGCAATTTTATAAATCAATCTCTCTAAATTACTTGAAATAAGAATGTCCATAGATGGTGAAGTAGTTAAGATAAACTCTCTATTACGATCATAACATCCATCTTGTAAGAAATCATATAACACTTTATTATCATTAGAAGCACAAAGCAATTTATCAATTGGTACTCCCATACTTTTTGCATAAAATGCGGCTAAAATATTTCCAAAATTACCTGTTGGCACTACAACATTAATCGTTTCATCTTTCGCAATTCTTTCTTCTTTTAATAATTGTACATATGCATATACATAATAAACAATCTGTGGTACAAGACGCCCAATATTGATAGAGTTTGCTGATGAAAATTGAATACCTTGTCCCTCTAATTCTTTTGCAAATTCTTTATCTGCAAAAATCTCTTTAACTCCTGTTTGTGCATCATCAAAGTTACCATGAATTGCAACAACATATGTATTTTCTCCAACTTGTGTAACCATTTGCTTTTCTTGTATTGGACTTACTCCATTTTTTGGATAAAACACAATAATTCTAGTACCTGGTACATTTGCAAATCCTGCAAGTGCCGCTTTCCCTGTATCTCCTGATGTTGCTGTTAAAATTACAATATCATTTTTTACATTATTTTTCTTTGCACTTGTTGTCATCAAATATGGTAATATAGATAATGCCATATCTTTAAATGCAATCGTTGAACCATGGAATAATTCAAGATAAAATGCATTGTCTGCTTCTACAAGTGGTGCAATAACATCCGTATCAAATTTTGAATCGTATGCGCTATTAATACAATATAATAATTCTTCCTTCGTAAAATCTGTAAAGAATAATTTCATCACTTCATACGCCACTTCTTGATAGGTCATATCTGCAAGTTCTTCTAATGTTTTATCTAACGCTGGAATACTTTCTGGTACAAATAATCCACCATCATCTGCTAATCCTTTTAAAATTGCAACAGATGCTTCTTCTACTTGATTACCTCTTGTACTTTTATATAAAATGCTCATTCTTACTTCCCCTTTATAATTTGCTTTTTATTTTGAGTACAATTATATCATATTCTATTCTTTACTACAATAAATCTATGAGAAAAATTCATGACCACCATGTACAAATAATTTTGTCAAATTCGAATCAAACCATCTCATGCGATCTGAATTTGCATATTGTCTTGCTGCAAAGTATAATGCTCCTTCTGAAATATTTGTTCCGTTTATTGCATCTTCAACTGCTTGAACCGTTTCATCGCTCACAATAACTGTATCAATCCTTCCATCACTTACCGGTGAAAATTGTGATACCCCATTATTATTTTGATAAATAACTTGCGTAATTGTATTTGGAAATTTTTCATTCTGTACACGATTTAATATTACATTGGCAACTAATAATTTTCCTGTATAATCCTCTCCACCTGCTTCTGCTTCTACAATCTTGAGAAGATTTTCATAATCTTTATCTGTTATTTTTATAGAATCATTTTTCGTTAATATATTTGTATCTACTATTCTTTGACCCGATGCTGCATCTTTGATCAGTCCTATATAACTTGTAGATTGCATATATTCCGAGTTTTCAGATACAAAAATCTGAAATGCTTGTGTCGCTAAAATTTCATTAATTTCTAATCCCTTAAGCTGAAATATACCTACTAACAATAATAAATTCATTAATAAAATAATAATCCCAAATTTCTTATACACTTGTCTTTTTTCTCCTCTCCACAATATATAAAAACTATATATATACTATTTTATACATTTACATTGAAAAATATTTCTAAAATATTGAAAAAGTGTTAAAATATATGAAATATTAGTTGAAAAGGACAAGAAAAAAATGGCTCAAGGTGTTTTTATTACGCAAAAAAAAGACGGCTCTCTTTCTTACCGAGCCTCATTTTCATATAAGAAAAAAAGAATCAGTCTTGGTAGTTATCATACATTTGATGCTGCACACCAAGCATATGTCGAAGCAAATACTATTGTAAACAACCCTACTATTTCAATCGAACAATATGAAAAATCAAATTACTTATCATTTTTAAAATGGGTATGCATCATTAATTTTAGAGACAATAATTTATATTTTCACACTCCAATTTACTTATACAAAACTTATTTTGTTTATTATTACTCTTTTGATCTTATTTTAAAATTTGATAAAGATGATTTATTTTATTACTCTTCACATAAAATTATGAAACGTGGAAATCATCTTTTTGTTGCAGATTATGGAATGCATATAAATATCTTAACTAAATATGGAATTAAGAATTATAGCAAATTAGGAAGAGATTTTTTATTTCTAAATGGTGATATTTATGATTATCGATATGAAAATATAAAAATTCTAAATATTTATTATGGAGTTGAAAAGTGCATATACAAAAAAAAATCATGTTATAAAAGTACAATACTTTTACAACATAATTTTGTGATTGGTCATTATAAGAGTGATGTTGAAGCTGCAATTGCTTACAATAAGGCGGTTGATGTAGTAAAAAAACAAGGATATAATAAGAATTTTTTTCAAAATGAAATGGTGGATCTTCCACCATCTACTTATGCAACAATCTATCATTCGATTAAAATATCAAATAAACTCTATTCTATCGCGCAGAATAATCAATAAAACAAATATTAAATTCTACTTCTGAAGAGACTCCTGATATTTTTCCTTGTTTTGAATATAACCACATAGAATATAAATAAGGATAATCAGGTACATCTTCTTGTATTGAAATCCAAATATCATATTTTTCAAGTTTTGTTAAATCAATACGTTTTAAAAGCCAATCTTTATCTCCATATAACATAGGTGTATAACCTGCACTTGATATTCTGTCTAAAAAAGCAAGTGCAATTTGTGTGCGCTCATTTTGTGTTAATGTCTCAATTCGAGCTTCATCATTATCAACATATTCCATTTGAAACACTACAGGATAAGAAATATCATATTCAGCAATCTTAGCTAATACAAGCTCTGCTTCTTGTACTGCTTCTTCCTTTGTAATAGCTTGAGAAGCAAAATATACACCTACAGGCATACCAATTTCTTTTGCTGCTTCCATTTGACTAGAAAATGTATCATCAATCTGCAATTCCCCTGTTGCATATCCTCTGGCTCCAACACGTATCATAACGTAATCTACTCCCGCATTTTTTAACAAGTTAAAGTTAACATCTTTTTCATATCTAGAAAGATTAATACCAAAAAAAGATGCTTGTTTTCCATTTGCGTAGTATTTATATATATTATTTTTACTAACAAGATTACTAAAATCATAACTATTTTTTTCTAAATTAGAATCAATAGGTACCCATTCACTTGTTCCATCTCTAAGAATTAGCTCTATATGATTTCCATCTGCAAAAGGTTCTTCTTCTACTTTTTCTTCCACTACAATTTGTTGTATTTCTTCTTCAGTCGCTTCTTCTGGATACATATTCCAAAACCCTAAATC
>JBOFWM010000001.1:0-6840 GCA_051653625.1 Lachnospiraceae bacterium | reverse complement strand
CGAAGAGGGGACTACGAAGATAAATGGCTTCTTCCTATTACTTACTACCACGATGCCATTTCTTATATAAAGTCAAACTATGATGATGCACATTTTTATATTTTCTGCGAAGATTTAGACTACTCTATCAAACATTTTGGAACGAAAGAAGACTGCACTATTATTGCAAACTCTTTTTCATTTAGTGATTTAGAAGAATTCCATTTAATCAGTAAGTGTAAGCATCAAATTATTGCAAATAGTTCTTTTTCATGGTGGGCAGCCTATTTAAATACCAATACGGATTCTACCATTATTGCTCCTATTTTTTTACAGTGGACTAAAGAATATTATCCACCAGAATGGATTACTTTATCCTAAAAACCTCCCTTACTATAGCATTTCTTACTAGTAAGGGAGGTTTTTTAATTGAGATGTGTAACATATTTTGCTTGATCTTCTAGAAAAATTTTAGTAAATTCGCTACCACCAACACCATTTAAGTGATCGGTATCTAAATACCAACTATAGTCTCCTAGCAATCTTTCATCACCTGTATAATCGATATATGGAACGTTATATTCCTTCGATATGGTTTCCATATCTTTATAAAATCTTTCTTTATATTCTTTTGAAAAACTTTCATAATATTCTGGTAAGGTTGGTACTGTCGTTAATATTACCTGAAAATTCTTCTCTTTACACAATTGAATCATACGTACAAGTGCATCATATTCCACGCCTAATACTTGTTCATTATTCATTGCAGATGTTGCTCTTTTCTTCCCATGCTCTTGCATTTCTTCTACTGTCCATCCGGGAATTATTAGATCAATGGTTTCTTCCTTTGTCGCCATTTTCTCCTTAGCATGTGACTGAATATTACTTAAGTTCCATTGGTTTAATATTTGTTGTAACGCTTCTTGTCTGTTTCCAATAACCGGAATATAGTCATAGCAAATAGCATCCATAAAATTCCAATGATACATATATTCTCGATCTACAATTCCATAGTATCTTGTAATTCCAGAATCATATGGTTTTTCTCGTTCCTCTGAACCATATAGAGAATGAAACATGACATCTATTATGATTACGGCGTTCTCGTCAAAAGACTCTAAATACGTTTGAAACAATGCTTCATCATATACGAGGGATTGCCCTCCATTTGCCATATTCCATCCCACAAATTCATTCCCTGACCAAACAAATCCTCCCATACTATGGGATGCGCCAAAATTTGCTACTTGTACCTTTTCTGGAATAGTTCGAAATCGATCCATTCCATTTAATGTTTTATAATACTCTGTATTAATATATAAGCCATTTAATAGGAAAAGCAATGTTGCTAAAATAGTACCTACTATTCCTATCTTACGTAAAAATTTTTTCAACGCGATAACTCCTTTTCTTAAAAATCAAAATAGATAAACTCTGCGCCTGTTGCTGGTGCAAGAAAAAAGATTGCAATTGGAATCGATAAATAAATACTCCATCTTACTACTAATGGCAATTTTGATAAAAAAGAAAATACGTCTTGTTTTAAAGAAATATAATCAAACGCAAACAACAAGCCCAACATATAGAACAGTTCTATTCCTTCTTTTATTCCTACTCCCAAACTAGAGAATCCCATTTGTAAATATCCAAGAGGCGTTGTATATCCACTAAAAATAAAAAGTACCATATATGCAGCATCTTTTATTGTTTCTGCGCGAAAAACAGTCCATAAAATCGAGATTACTAGAAAGGTAATGATTATTTTCAAAACATGGATCAAACGACTTTTTTTCAAAAGCAACTCTGTATTTCTAAACTTTTCAGTCCATATATGCTCCACGATTTGTAATCCGCCATGTAATCCTCCCCAAATAATATAGGTCCATGCTGCGCCATGCCATATGCCACTTACAAGAAATGTTATCATTAGATTTCTTCTTATTTTCCATTTTGACACTCTATTACCTCCAAGTGGAATATATACGTAATCACGAAACCATGTAGACAATGAAATATGCCATCTTTGCCAAAACTCTTTGATACTTGCGGCAAAATAAGGACTTTTAAAATTAATCATAAGCTCCATACCAAAAAGCTTAGCAACACCTCTTGCAACATCGGAGTATCCTGAAAAATCACAATAAATTTGAATAGTAAAAAACAAAATTGCGATCAATCTACAAAATCCTAATTGCGCATGCATATCACTATATACTTTATCAACATAAGTTGCTAAAACATCAGCAATTACCATCTTTTTAAAAAGTCCCCATGATATCAACTTTAGCCCATAGGATGATTGCTCATAAGAAAATACATGCTTCATTTTAATTTGTGGCAACAAGTTTTTTGTTCGTTCAATCGGTCCTGCAACAAGTTGTGGAAAAAAAGATAAAAAAGCTGCATATTTTCCAACGTGTTCTTCTGCTTCTACTTCTCCCTTATATACATCTATAACATATCCAATAGACTGAAAGGTATAAAAAGAAATCCCTACTGGCAACAATAACGATATGTAAAATGGTTGTGTTTCCTCAAAAAATCGTGAAGTAATAAAATAAATGGATTCACTTATAAAATTAAAATACTTGAATAAAAATAAAATAAATACACTAATGAAAACACCCAAATATAAAAACCATTTTTTTCGTTCTTGATGCTTCGAAATCCCCATTGCACTTAAATACGATACCATGGTCACAAAAACAATCAGCAATAAATATGTAATGTTCCAGCTTGCATAAAAATAATAGCTCGATACTAATAAAACCATCCATCTTTTTTCATGTTGCACCAACCAAAATAAAGTAAATACAATCGGTAGAAAGATTGCAAATTCAATTGAATTAAATAACATAGTTTTTCATCCTTACTTTCTCTTTCACTTTTATCTATAATAATTGAAAATATATAATATAGCAATTATATTTTTTACATTTGCTTTCTTTCTCTTCTTTATGATATTATAAAATCAAAATTTAAAAATAAAGAGTGGTCGTATGGATAAAGAAAGAAACTTTGGTTTAGACTTATTAAAAATATTATTATCATTTTCCGTTGTTGGAGCTCATTTTAATTACATTTATAGTTTAACGAATTTTCATGTTCCTACCTTTATGTTATTCGCTTTTTTTTTCACAGAAAAAATAGTGACATCTTCTCAAACGAGACTTCTTTTTCTTCGGATCAAACGATTATTAATTCCCCATATTTTTTGGGCAATTATTTTTTATCTTATGCGAAAATTTGTAATTACAACGCGAGAAATAAGTTTGAAAGATTTGGGCTATCAATTGCTTCTCGGCCATAGTCCAAACTTAAATCCAGTAATGTGGTTTCAAGTAAATTTAATGTTATTTACTTGCATCGTTTTTCTTATCTTTTTTTTCTGTAAGAAAAAAACTGGTTTTTTGCTCTTATTTATTCTTGCAATACTTGCATTACTGGCACAATATATGAATATAAATTACACATTATTTTCAAACTTAATTCCCGAATTACAATACCCATTAGGTAGAATGTGCGAGATGTTACCATATATCTTTTTAGGAATTTCATTAAGCCATTATAAAATATTCGAAATGGTATCAAAATATAAGCGCTCTATTTTCGTGTTGTCTTTTCTTTTCTTTTTTGTTACATTCAATTTCATCAATATTAAACCTCAAGGTTTTGATTATCAGGGTATTTTTAAAATCCTGTGTTGTCTTTTCCTTATGTTCTTTTTTTATTTTCTTCCTTTCGAATATTTACCTAAAAGGGTACTAGATATCCTTTCATTCATTTCCAAGTATACAATGGGAATTTATATTCTTCATCTGAATATTGGGTATTTTGTCATGAAAGTGTTTGGAAAAATTGGATTTACTATGCCGTCTTTTTTTAATACACTTTGTATTTTTTTACTATCGTTATTTGTATCCTTTGTAATTTCTAAAATACCAGTAAAAATAGCAAAACAATTAGTTACATAATGAATAATAGTTAGGAGTTATTTATGCATATCATGTACGTTGCACCTATGTTTCACACAAATCAATACCCAATTGTAGAAGGTTGGATTCAAAATGAACATACCGTGTCTTTTATCAGCCAATACAGTGGATTCACTGAGAATCATACGATATTAGATCCTATAATTCTTGGGTATTCTAAGGGATTTCAACTTTGTAATTCTATTTTTTTATTTTTATTTTCAAAAAAGAAACGTATCTTAGAATATCCAGAATTTTTTAAAGATAAATGTGGTTTTCCATCTATTTTTAAAGTACGTACTTTATTGCAAAGCAATAAACCCGATCTTATGATTGTTCGAGAACGCAGCATGTATTCAATCTTTTTTTACTTATTTGCAAAGGCATATAAAATTCCATGTATTTTATATAATCAAACACCATTATATCTTGAAAAACCAGCTCCATCAGATGTTGCACACGTCCTTGTAAATATGCTTACACCTGTTACAAGAATGACACCTGTTTTAGGAAATACTACATCCTTTTATATCGATGAACATGCAAACTATATTCCTTTTGTTATGAAGCCAATTTTATCCCCTGATAAAAAGCTCTATTTTAAGGATAATACCATTCATATTCTATGTGTTGGAAAATTTGAGCCACGAAAACATCAAATGATGTTATTAGAAGCCTTTAAGCAGCTAAAAGATGCGTATTCCATTTCGTTAACTCTTGTAGGACAAGTTTCTTCCACTCTTCATGAAGAATATTATAAAAACGTGCAAGATTTCATAAAAGAAAATCACCTTGAAGACTGTATCACTTGTTATAAAAACTGCAAGCCTAATGAAATGAAACAATTTTATGCCTCTCATGAATTATTTGTTTTACCAAGTACAAGAGAATTTGCTTCTATTTCGAATCTAGAAGCAATGGCATATTCTATGGCAATTTTAATTAGTGATACAAATGGTACGTCTTGTTATGTGGAATCAGACAAGAACGGATTGCTCTTTAAAGATGAAGATTCAAATGATTTTTATAACCAACTAAAACATCTTATTTCGAATCGTAATCTAATTCGTTCTATGGGTGAATCCAGTTATGAATTAATACTAAAAAAATACTCTTTTGAGAATTACAAATTAGCAATGGAATCGTTGTTATCGAAAGGAATAAAATAATGTGTGGAATTGCAGGATTTTGTGGCAAAAAGAAAGATGCTATAGCAGAAATTTCAAAAATGTGTGATCAAATTATACATCGTGGTCCGAATGCCTTTGGATATTATTCGGATGATACATGTGATATAACTTTAGGCCATAGACGTTTATCTATTTTAGACTTAAGCTCAAATGGTACGCAACCAATGACTTCTAATAGTGGTCGTTTTGTCATCTGTTTTAATGGGGAAATATATAACCATCAGTTTCTAAAAGAAAAATTATTAAAAGATGGTTATGTGAAGCATTTTAAAAGTACAACAGACACTGAAATTCTATTAGAAGGAATTGAAGCATATGGTTTTTCTATTTTAAAAGAATTATCTGGTATGTTTGCAGTTGCTCTTTTTGATAAAAAGCAACAAGAACTACATTTATTTCGCGATAGAGTTGGTGAAAAGCCTCTCTACTATGGCATGGTAGATCATCAATTTGTATTTGCTTCTGATTTAGCATCCTTAAAGGTTATGACTGGATTTACAAATAATCTATCAAAAGAAGCTCTTTCTTTGTATTTTCGTTATAAATCTATTCCACAACCTTTTTCTATTTATGAACATATATACAAATTGATTCCTGGACAGATTCTTTCTATAAAAGCACCTTTTACCACCCCTACTTTTTCTTCTTATTTTTCTTTGGAAGAATGTGCCATTAAGGGAATTCAATCTCCTTTTGCTGGCTCTTTTTCTGAAGCAAAAGAAGAGTTGCGTCGACTATTGAGAACTTCTATTTCAAATCAAATGATTGCGGATGTTCCTATTGGTGCTTTTTTATCGGGTGGAATTGATAGTCCTCTCGTTGTTTCTATTATGCAAGAACTTTCTTCTACTGCCATTCATTCCTTTACCATTGGATTTGATGATACCTCTTGCAACGAGGCTGTATATGCAAAGGATATTGCAAAACATCTAGGTACAACGCATACAGAACTTTATGTATCAAACAATGACTTAAAAGAAGTAATTCCTCTTCTCCCTAAGATGTTTAGTGAACCTTTAGCAGATCCTGCTGCACTTCCAAATTATTTAGTAAGTAAGCTAGCCTCAAATTCTGTTGTTGTTACATTAAGTGGAGATGGCGGTGATGAATTATTTTGTGGATATGAACTTTATCAAAAATTAAATACTCTCTATCCTAAAATTCATTCCATTCCGTCTTCCTTTCGCTCTTTTTCTAGTCACTGTATTAAAAAGACTCCGTTATCTAATCATCGTAAGCTTTATAATCTTTCGGAATATTTGGAAGTAAACAAAATCGGTGACTTACATGAGTTACACCGCAACGAACACTCTAAAATTGCACATACACTTGTCCCACATTGTGACTATAAGACAGATATTCGTTCTTTTGCTATTTTAAAAGAAGATGCCTACTTATTACCACCACTTTCTAGTTTCTCAACTACTTTTGCAGACTCTATTGCAACGATGTTGTATAAAGATCAATTGGGATTTATGACGGATACTGTTTTAAATAAAGTGGATCGAACTGGAATGGCTGTCTCATTAGAAAATAGAATTCCATTAATGGACAAAGATATTTTAGAATTTTCTTGGTCTTTGCCTACAGAATTTAAAAGTCACAACGGCATAAACAAAAGAATTTTAAAAGAATTATTATACGATTATGTTCCAAAAACAATGTTAGATCGCCCTAAACATGGATTTGAAGTCCCT